>JAHJOQ010000007.1 GCA_018820315.1 Candidatus Zixiibacteriota bacterium
ATACTGTGACCTGCGTTTCGCCGGGCAAAATCGCTCCGATGCAAACACATTATTGCACAATCAGTGCCTCAACGCAACCGTTTTGGCTATGCATCTGCTCTCAGCTGCTGTCGGACTCTTCGTCCTTTTCTCATGACTATAAATACTGACTGATAACGCCGAGGGTTCTTCTTGAACACGTTGATTTCCTTTTGTTCCTTCTCAAGGAGCGTCAATAGGTTCGGATCATCAACATGTTGATTGCGTAACTCCTCGATTCGCCTGTCCAGTGGAGCGTAGTACTCATTCCACCACACCTCATCAGACAATATGAAACGCCCAAGCAATTCGTAGCCACAGATGGAGACTTGGTCAAGTTTCTTCTCGATATTCCGTATATCGTCATGCACGACCAGAAACCCATTCGGCTTAAGGAACCGCCGCCATTCTTCAAGCCCCTTTCTGAAGCCGATTGCTGATACTGATCCTTCCGCCCAGATAATATCGAAACTCCCGTTCGGAAAATCCAACTTCGCTATTGAGCATTCCACGATTCTGATTCTGTCCGTAAGTCTCTGCGATTCGAGCTTTCCCGCAAGTTTATCCAATTCGGTCTTATCAATGTCCAATCCGATTATCTCGCCATTGCTCAATCTTGCCAACTCAATAGTCGGTACGCCGGAACCGCACCCTATATCCAGAATACGGGGCTCATCCAACTCCGGGAGCATAGCGTATGCCTGCCTCGTGTACTTGTTCAGATTGGCTCTGATGGCATCTCTGTCTATCTGGTACGGGGTGTCCTTGCTCATTGCAACCGGGTTTCCTTGACAATCACGGGTTACCTCCACCAAGTAGTATACCGCATTTGAAGGTAGTTTCCAAGATCATCACTAAGTAGTTTGCAGTCTTAGTGTCACCCGCTATATTGTGTATGGGTGTGGGAGTGTGTATCTCGAACGTACGTTTGCAGGAGAATATCGATTAGGCGAGGCAATATGTTTGCCAGAATCTTATCGAGGTGGATTGACCACATCGTGGGAGCTGGGCCTCTGAGGCCGTTCTTTCAGAATCCTCGGAGAATCCTGCGCAATTATGTGAAGCCGGGCATGACGGTACTTGACATTGGCTGCGGTGGGGGGTTTTTCAGTCTTGGGATGGCCAGGATGGTTAGGGAGAATGGGGGAGTCATCTGTGTCGATCTTCAAGCCGATGCAATCAAGAACCTGGAAATGCAGGCGACCAAAGCAGGGCTGTTGAAACGAATGAACACGCGAGTTTGTAGTGATTACAGCTTAAACATCGACGATATGGCGGGTCAGGTTGATTTCACGTTGGCTTTTTATGTGGTGCACCATGCAGCTGATGCTGCCAGGCTTATGACCGAAGTGCACAGCGCGCTTAAACAAGGTGGCAAGCTTATGATTGTGGAGCCCAGACATCATGCCTCGGCAGATGAATGCATATCTGTTGAAACCACCGCGCAGCAAGCTGGATTCTCAGTAGTTGACCATCCGAAGCTGATACGCGACTGGGCGGTCTTACTTGTAAAGAATTGAGTATCCAGGTGACTCATTAACACACGACTCTGCTTCATGCGTTCAACAATCACTATTTCACCGCCAGGAATCTCGCTGTCGAAACCCTTCCTGCCGCCAAGGACACGTCTGAGATTCAGCAGGCAGGATATCCGGCAACATGGTCGGTTCGCTACAAGCGCAATGTTAGAAAGGAGAATATCATGTCAAGAATCGCAGTACTCTACTGCAAACGTGTGAAGGATCATTCCTGCATCGCCTGTGCGAAATGCTACAAAGGAATGGCGGAGAAGAACGGGGAGTTCGCCCGTTACGAAGAGATCGAGTTAGTTGCTATGACCGATTGCGGAGACTGCCCGGGTCTTGCGTTTCCGAGGGTCAAGCTACTGAGTGAAATCACTCAAAGTCTCGACAGGCCAATCGAGACTCTTCATCTTGGAACCTGCATGAAGCTGGCAATGAAGACGGCCGACTGTCCGATTGACTTCGATGATCTCAAAATAATCTTGGAACAGAAGTTTGGCATAGAGGTAGTTCTCGGAACACATTCCTACTAACATTCAAGTTCCGGCAACCGCAACTGATAATGCCGGATAGAGATGGCATGTCCTTTGTATTCGGTGTTCTTATTAGTGCCCTTTCAGTAGAAGCATGCTCTTCGCTTCGATGAATTCGGCGGCCCAAGAGCAATAAGGCAGTCGCCGGCTACCATTCCTCACTTCATAAGGTGCCGCACGATTGCATACAGCGACAACAAGGCACCAAACGCAACGACGATTGTTGCCCCAGTCGGTGTATCGAGCCAGAATGACAGCACTATCCCTAAAGCTGAACCAACAAAGCCGAACAGCCAGCCGCACACAAGCCGAAGCCCGATTCTTTCAGTGACGAGAGCGGCAAAAACCGACGGCACTACCAGGAAAATGAAGACAAGCAACACACCGCAGATCTTAACCGACGAAGTCACTACGATGGCGAACGAAGCGTAAAACAGGAAGTCCCACCACCTGGATGCCATGGTGCTCTTTTCTCTGCTAAAGGTCAATGCAAGAAACTCGCCCCGAGCTATCCAGTGGAACAGACCGACGGCGGCGTAGATCGCTGCTGTCTTGCCGATCGCTGCTGGGGTGACCGTGAGCAGGCTGCCAACCAGGAGATAACGAATGTGTTCGGCGCCCTCTGGGGCATGACTGACAGCCAGAATTGCCGCCGCTGAGCTTACGGCATAGACAATGCCAATGATCGCTTCTTGTGGCACTTTCCCTTCGATATCGCGGGTGAAGGTGAATACGATCCCACCGAGCAATGCGAATCCGAGAGCGAACGCATACGAGACTAAGCTGTCATGTCCAAAGCCGAGAAGCAAGGCAAGGGTTACACCGAAGGCGGCTACCTGCGCCAGTGACAGATCAACGAAGATGATTCCCCTTTTGATCACATGCAGCCCGAAATACACGTGTATGCCCACGAGCACCAAGGAAGCCAGAAATGGCCACATCAGGAATGGTAGATACTCGGTCACTTGAGCACCCCAAGAATCGCGTCAATATTGGCTTCGAGCCACTGCAGGTAACTCTCATCTTGGCTGCGGGCTCCGAGCGATGGGTAAAGCGTGACAACCACTGCTCCGGTCTCTTCTGCGATTTTTTGAGGTACTCGTTGATCGAAGTATGGCTCCACCCCGATAACCCGGATGCGCCGCTGACGAACCTGCCCGGTGAGTTTCTTGACATGTGTGGACGACGGTGGAACACCCGGGTAGGGCTCAATGAAGCCAGCAACTCTCAGGCCGGTAAACAGACAGAAATATGGCCACGAGTTGTGGTACGTGATTATCTCGACTCCCTTCAGTTGAGCCGTTTTGGCCTCAATCTTCTCAAGTCCAGCCTCAAGTTCGGAAAGGAATCGTGACTGGTTTGTACGATACTTCTCGATATTGATTGGGTCCGCCTCGCACAGCCCCTCCACAATCGCATCAGTGATCGGCTTCACATTTCGCGGTCCAAGCCAGTAGTGGGGGTTGCCAAACTGGTGAAGGTCACCGTAGCGAGCATCAGCCTTGAAATCTGGCACCTCGAGTGGTTCGACATACCTGGAACAGTCGACAATCACCTGCCTGCTATTGCGGGATCCGTCGATGATCTGGTCCATCCACAAATCGAGTTCCAAGCCAACCTTTAGGACAACATCGGTCCGTTGCACCTTCATCATGTAACTTGGCCGGACTTCCACAAAATGCACATCGGCGGTCGGGCGCGCGATTGCCGTCACTTCGACCAGATCACCACCCATCTCGCGTGCGAAGTAAGCCAGATCTGCCGTTGATGCCACTACCCGCACCTGGGCCGCAACAACGGCCGGAAGCAGGATCAGCGCGGCCATAACGAGATTGAATGTACGCATAGATACCTCCTAGAAGTTGTGCGGTTTATGGGGACCCAGGCTAAAAACAAGCTGAAGTGTGGCTTCCCAAAAGCCATCACCTTCCTCAGACTCGGTCCAGTGACCAGCCAGACGGACCAAGCTGGTCTCCTCGATTGGCGCAAATCCCACAAATAGACCTGCACGCCAAGTATCATGCTTCTGCATATTATGTTCTTCAGCACCGTCGTGATGCACGGCTTCCTCTTTACAAGCCCACTCGAAAACGCCGCCGATGTTGTACTTCTGATTGAAGAGGTAGTCGATGTACGCGTATGCTCCGTATGAAGTGAGGTTGTTTTCATCCCCCGCCTGCTCGTCCATACGAGCGATTCCCTCCGCCTCGATCTGTACCGTAGTGTATCGTGACGGTTTGTACTTGTATTTGATGTCACCGCCGAACAGCCAAGAACGGAGTTGCCTGGGCTCACCGTGATCCTCTTCTTCGTCCTTATGCTCATGGATGGCATACACCGCGTTCACGACTGAGGCACCGATAGCCAGCTCTGCGGATTCTGACACAGCGAGGGAACTGGTCAGTCTGCCGAAGAACCCAAGGTCTCGGTCCTCTTCATCCGCCTCCTCGTGTTCTTCACCCTCTTCTTCGTGTTGATGGTGTTTGTGCCCGGTCAGAATATCACCTTTCAATAGTCCGGCCATCAGTTCGGTATACGCGTCACCCATGGGCAAGAGGAAGCCTGCCCGGACTGCCATGTCGGCGAGCCCCTCTTCTCCGAAAAACATTTCATGCGGCAAAGGGCGTTGGATGAATGAGTACGCATGGGGGTGAACCGGGTTGAGCCGGCCGAACTCCAACAAGTACTTGCCAACGCGCAAGTTAATGCCGAGCGGAAGACCCCGGAGAATGGTCGCATAGAGCTCCTCGATCTCAGCGTTGTGATCCCCATGCCACGCGACCACCACGTCTGCTCGGGCGTATGGATTTAGGTAACCGCCGATATTCAACTCCAGTTCAGGATTGGCGAGATTGACCTCTTCTTTCCGCTCATCCCTGGCCTCATCGTTGTGACTGAACAGGCGAAAGTCGCCAACAGCCGATATGTCCGGGTTCAATGCGGTCTGTGCCTTTGCCAGGGAACATCCAAACAAGGATAACGCAATCACAGCCACAAGTCTGGAAGTCATACTTTCCTCCTCAGAGCGGTTTTACTTCTCTGGTCGATGTTACTTACTGATGAAATTGCTGCCGTTCGGCAGCCCAGATACCGGGATCAGCCCCGGCCCAGAATGCGTGTTGGTGGAGCGCGACAACCATGCTCCGAAAGGGAATGGGAGTACCGGATCTCGCCGTCGGTCTCCGGGGCAAAGAGCTGTTCGATGAAATACAGGAGAAACACCGCTACAGACGGTACAAACAGCGACGACAGAGTCAGACACACCAGGCAATCGGTATCATCGCTGTCGCAATGAACTAAGTGGTCAAGCAATAGAGCAAACGATAGCGATAGAAGTAGAAAGATCAGAACTGCTGCTGCTCGACTGATTTTCATCGGGTTCGACACTCCTCAATCATGCTGAAACTAGTCCCCATTAGCGCTAGAGTCAAGATGAAAACTTGAGAGATGTTACAAATCACGCTCGGAAACGCTGCTTATTCTTGATCACGCGGACTCTTGCAATCGTCTCACGCTTAATCGGAACATAAACGTGCTATCGGGTGACCCTGACAGCCTTCCCGAATTATCTCCGCCGTCGGGTGCGGTGACCCAACGGCACAGTACACTGCGACAACAAGGCTTTAAGACCAGCGATAATAGTAATCCCATTGGCGTTTAAGCCAAATCCAACCCATCCCGGCCGCGCGGACAGATTCTTTCGATGTCAAGCAACTGACATACGCCTGCTGCAGTCACACCATAAACCAGGTACTTTTTCTTGCGAGATTGAATCAGGTTCCAAATTTGAGTGAATGTGTCATTCACGAGCGTGGTCCCGGTAAATATGATTACATCCGAAACCTCGATAAGGTCCTCGGTACGTTTGCTGCCATCCCAGATTTCCACACCGAACTTGCGCTTACCGATATTATCCTTGCTTAAATCCGTGATATGGACATGGTCCGGGCCGAAGGCGTCTATCAGCCTCTCGGCGATAGCGGGATTCAAGCCGATAAGCCCAACATCCGTTTTGCCGTATTTCTTGAGTAAGAAATCGGCGATATCGAGAGCGCATTCCTCAGGCTCTTCATCTTTGCAGTGTACCGTCTTGTCTACCATTTTGAGGCTGCCCAGCACCGCGTTAAGAGTGGCAATATATATCGCCCTGTTCTGATTCGTGTTTAGCTCCAGATTCAGCACATCCTTCAGGACACCCACAAACTCCCGTGGCGAATCGGTATAGGCATGCCCGTTTGATCCCAGGAATTCGGCCTCTATGACTCTCTCTTTGCCGATTATGATCGGGAAGTCCCGTCGACCGGGCATGCCGATAGCCTCCTCAGGTGTCAGGGGCTTGACCAGGACGGTAACATCGACATCAAGTAAGTTGTTCTTTTCTACAATTTCCCGGAATCCGGCCATGGTCTTATCTAGAATCCCAATTTCGCTTTCTTTGCTCATATCCTCATCTCAAAAAATGAAAGCGCAAATTTCAACGATACATATAAAAATACCAATCCGAAAATAAACTTCAAGGCATTAGATGAAGCGCGCTTGTTGAGCATGGCTCCGAGGTTGGCTCCAAGCAGCGTGCCCAAACACATAGGCAAAGCCAGAGTCAGGTCGATGAATCCCTGCCCGTACTTGAATGAAGAGCTTATGAGCGCATTTACGGAAAAGCACATCAGCGAGGAAGCCATAGCTGCCTTAATAGGTGCATAGAGGACGTAAGTAAAAGCCGGGACCAGGATTACCCCTGTGCCTATTCCCAGAAGGCCCGGCAGAGCACCAGCCAGGGAACCGATGGATATTTTCTGAACCAGGGTACCTTTTATCTCTTTATCAACTCTTTCCTTTTCTCTATCTCGGATAAGACCTGGAATTCCTTCCGCGATCATGCGAATTGATATCAGAGAAAATACCAGTCCCATCCCTAGATCAAGCCAGCGTTCTCGTGTCGATAGACATAAGAACACGAAGGAAAATACTACGGTGGCCAGCGCTCCTGATATAATGATGGGAACGATTGAGCGTGTATTTAGATTGCCCAGTTTATAGTGACGGTAGCTGCCTCCCAGAGTAGTGAAAAACACGGCCAGAATGCAGGTACCTGCAGCGTGGGCAGGTGATAGCCCTACGAGAAATCGCAGCATCGGCATCAGCACGATCCCTCCGCCGATTCCCAGGAGGCCCCCAAGAGTGCCTGCCAATATCCCCCCAAGAAAGAGCGCGAGTATTTCAGACATCTCGCTCGTATCTACCTGCCACTGAACAGCTTTGGTCTGCTGGTTTGTAAACGATCAAGACATTCTCCAGGTGTATTTTCACAACAGCCTTACGCTCACTCAGAATATCCTGCAGCGGGAGAGACAATCCAGAACTTGGCTTCTGCCTTGCTTTTCAACTCGCCGCCCTGATGTAGAGTGCCTTTCAGCAGGTGAAGGTGTGATTTCTGTTTCTCCACCTGGGCACACACTGTGATTGATCGGCCAGAAATCACGGGCCGAAGGAAACGGATGTTCAACGAGGCGGTTACGCCGGACAGCCCATTCGCAAACAGGCAATGGGTCATCGCGGCATCGAATAATAGGGAAATGATCCCCCCGTGCAGTCGGCCTTGATATCCCTGAAACCGTAATCCATCCCGAACGGTGATGGACGTGGTACCATCCTCACTAGTATCGGACTCTAGGCCGAGGCCAAGAGGATCATCAGCGCTGCGAACCGCGCAGTTGGGATGCGCTTCTCGGGCTGTTCGCGTATGTATCGTTCTATCTGTTTTCATTGGTCGCAGTCACGGTTCAGCCTTGCCCCCTCCTGCGTCCACCCTCCGAACCTTGACCCTGATGGCGGCATCCGCCTTGGCCGTATCCGGCGCCTCGCCCGCGAGCGGGGACAGATTCGCTGCTCGTGAGCTCGGCACTCTGGCCATGACCGCGGCAGGCTTTGGCCGGATCAATCTCGGTCAGACTTCCTTCATTGAGCTTATTAACTGTCTCCGAGACCTTATCAGATTCGGCCTGATAGATCTTAATACCTTCGCTAGTCAGAGCTTCAACCGCTCGCCTCCCCATTCCAGAGCACACGATACAGTCGATCTTGTATCGAGCGAGCTGAATCATCGGGTGGCAGGTGCCGTGGCTGTGGTGGGCATTTCGGTTCTCTAGTACGGTTACTTCACTCGTTTCGCTGTCAAACAGCGTGAAACAGGGCGCAGAACCGAAGTGATCAGAAACCGTGTCTTCAAGTCCGGCACTTCCGTTGGTGGGTATGCAAGCCAGCATTTCTTTCCTCACTTTCTTTAAGATTAATCACAATGGCGTCGTTATGTAGCATTGCCTCAATTATCACTTTTCTGCCGCTGTAAAGCAGCCGCTGGATTGTGCCGCGCGAGATACCCATACGGCGACCCGCCTCCTCTTGATCTAATGCCTCTGCGTCGCAGAGACGCATTGCCTCAAACTGGTCGAGACTGATAACTAATGTTCTCATCCCCCTAAAAGGTATTCCTCTGGGTTTGTACACACGATCACCTTCATATCGGCGGCAGCATCTTCTTTTTCTTGGTCGGCTCATATCCTCCAGTTTCCTTTATGTGCATATGCACATAATGAGTATCGGAAAAGATCTCCCATATGTCAATAGTTTTCTTTCTCATACTTGGGACTCGGAACGTAAAAGGTACCCCCCTTCTGATCTGGGGGAAGAATGGAAAAAGGTTGATAAAGGAATGGTTCAA
>JAHJOQ010000008.1 GCA_018820315.1 Candidatus Zixiibacteriota bacterium
AAACCGCCCAGCTAGAATTCAGATTCCTGGAGACACCGGAAAAGACCCGGCAGCTTGTAAGCAAGATCGACGGTATTCTCGGGAAAGATCCTCTTGCTGCCATGGAGTCTGCGGCAGAGGGAGATACGACTGCTGTAGCCAAGGACGATACCTCTTCCCAGAAGGAGATGGAGGATGCGGTGGCGGATTTGTTTGATGAGACCGCGGACACGACTGAAGCGGCCACCGATTCAACCGATTCGCTGCTCCTCGATGATTTCGAGGAACCTGCATTCACAGCATTTTCCGGATATTTAGACCAGACAAGCCCGGAGAGTTACATAGTCTTCGCCGACGATGTTCCGCTCTTGAAGAAATACCTCGCATTGGAAAAAGTCCAGGCCGTAACGCCTCACGATAATGAATGGATGTGGGGTACACGCGATGAGTCCTTCCAGGGTCGCATGATGCGCCGTCTCTATCTCGCCAAGAAAAAGGTCGAGTTGACCGGTGACTGCCTTGTCAGCGCGACTCCCGGATACGACCAATACCGCAACCCGCAGGTCAATTTCAGACTCACGAAGGACTGCGGTTCGAAGTTTGCCAGAATCACCGGCCCGAACATCGGCAAACCGCTGGCGATCATCCTTGATGGTCAGGTTGAATCGGGTCCGAGGATCAATGATCGGATTCGTGATGAAGGAGTTATCACCATGGGTGGGGGCGCGTCGTTCGATGACGCAAACGATATGTCAATCGTGCTTCAGGCAGGTGCGCTTCCTGCGCCGGTTAGGATTGTCGAAAACAACGTCGTAGGACCGTCGCTCGGGAAGGATTCGATCAACAGCGGGTTCACTGCTTCGCTGGTCGGCCTGCTGGTTGTCGTACTCGTGATGGCGTTCTATTACAGGCTTTCTGGCCTCGTTGCCAATTTTGCGCTCGTATTCAATCTCTTTGTGTTGCTTTCAGTAATGTCTATGTTGAAAGCTACGCTTACCGTTCCCGGCATTGCAGGAATCATTCTGCTGGTCGGTATTTCGGTTGACGCGGCTGTGCTGATCTTTGAGCGCATTCGCGAGGAACTGGTTACCGGCAAGACAGTGCGCGCATCAATTGATGCCGGATATGACCGCGCCGCGGTTGCTATCATAGATTCGAATATTACAACGCTGATTGTGGCTGGGATTCTCTACGCGTTTGGTACCGGACCGGTCAAGGGATTCGCGGTGACACTTTCTATCGGTATTCTCGTTTCACTCTTCTCGGCACTGGTTGTGACGCGCACGATTTTCGAGTTCCGGAAGAGCTACAAAACGCTGAGCATATAAAGGAGCCTGTAGGATGTTCAGGATCATAAAGAGAACTAATATTGATTTCATCGGCCAGAGGAAAAAGGCCTACATAGCGTCCGGAATTCTCATCCTCCTCGGTGTAATCTGTTTCTTCGCCATCCTGTTCGGCAAAGCCAATCTTGGAATCGACTTTGCGGGCGGGACGATGGTGCAGGGATATTTCGAATCGCCGGTCGACATCGGCGAACTTCGCTCTGTACTGTCCGGGAGCGGATTCGAAGGCGCTTATATCACTGAGCTCACAGCGCACGAGCATCTGCACACTTTCCTGATTCGTGTAAAGGTCGGATCAGAGGGTGGCGAGACTGTTACCGAGCAGATCGTTGGTGCGTTCAGGACCAGTTTCCCGACCAACGCGTTTTCGCTTGATTCTGTCCACGAGGTTGGGCCGTCGATCGGACGCGAGCTCGAGAAGAAAGCGATCGTGATGGTCATATTGGCGATATGCGGCATTCTCGTTTATATCTGGATAAGGTTTGATCTCCGGTTCGGTGTTGCCGCGACTGTCGCCACATTCCATGACGTGCTCGCGGTGCTTGGTATATTCTTCGTACTCAATCGAGAGATATCTCTGCTCGTTGTTGTGGCGTTGTTGACTCTTGCGGGATATTCACTCACCGACTCGGTCGTTGTGTTCGACAGGATTCGCGAGAATCTCAAGACATTCCGCCGCAAAGGTGACTTTGTTGCGACGGTCAACGGCTCGGTTAACGAAGTGCTCGGTCGTACGCTGATGACATCGCTGACAACACTATCTGTCGTGATAGTGCTGTTTGTAGCGGGAGGGGAGATCCTCAGAGATTTCGCACTCGCGCTGATAATCGGTGTTATCGTCGGAACATACTCGTCGGTGTTTGTAGCCTCCCCGATTGTAGTCGAATGGGAGAACAAATCACCGAAGCGTTTCAAATAGACTGATAACGATTTTTGGGATATATGAAAGCCCCTCGTCGAGGGGCTTTTTCTGTGGCGACTGGTTGTACACAGATTAGATGACCGTAGGGAAGGGATTCCCGACGGCGCGGGATACAGCGCAAAGCGCTGTCATGCCGTTGAAAAACGGCATCTAGTAAGTAGCAGGATCATTGTCGAAACCACGCTCTGCGCTATGCGCCGAGCTCAGGGGTTTCAACCTACAAGCAGTAAACCGCGATCAGAGATCGCGGCCACGCAATTAAGCACCAGGGAAAACTCCGTGTGGATCGAGATTCGATTTCAGGTTGCGTTCGACATGTGAGAGAGAAGCATCCAGCGCGCCCCAGTGAGGTCTAATGATCGTAGGGCAGGATTCCCCGAAGCCTGCCATGGTGATACAGTTGGCCGGTGCGTTTTGTGATAAGCGGAGTGTTATCGATGTGATGAATCCGAATTGCCCTCTGCTGCCGACAAGCAATTTCGGCACATCATACCCTGCTACAGATTTCAATGTCACCGCGCCGACTCTGATCAACTTGCCGTACGGCGTCACAAATGCAAGCGATGGCACAGAGCGCTTGATCGGAACGGTCTCACCATCAAACTGTGCGGACAGACCGACTGCAACCGCGCCGCCAACAGTGCCGTCGTAATCGAGATTGCCGAACACAAACGAAAGCAGATTGTCTGTGACATGAGAATTCACATCGCGGAGTCTCATCACCGCACCGACTGTGATGTACAAATCATCCGGCGAGTAATCTATCAAGCTGTTGAGATGTTCTGACGAGGCTATCACGATGCTGTCATCGAAGTCACCAGCCTCGATATGTGACATCGATCCTGCGGGACATATCTTGAATTGATGCGCAATCGCCAACTCCACAAGCTTGACAATATGCTGCTCGTTATCTGGAGTGAATCGAATCGCACTGCCGTGTGCAGCTATCTCGTCATTGGGGAAGTGCTCTGAAAGGATTGATCTGATTCGGCTCATTTTGAATTGAGCGATTGTTCGTAAACGCGGTACGTCTTGTAGACTTTGCCGCCGAGCATCTTCGCGGCGCGATTCATGAGAACGTTGTCTTCGAGAATCCAGGACATCTCTCCCCAGCGATAGCCTTTGCCGACGCCGCGCTTGTATGTTTCGACGTAGAAGACTGCATCGATGCCCCGTTTCTGATAGGCGTGCTCGACACCGAGTGTGATGATTCGCACCGAGTCGATTTTATGCTTCACCTTTGTGTGCCATAGCAGTTTGAATATGCCGAGAGGGAAGAGCCGCCCGTTGGCGTACGGAAGAACCTGGTAGACATTCGGAAGGGTAAGAGAAAATCCTATCGGATTGCCATCGACCTCTGCGATCAGCACAAGGTCAGGATCGATGATCTGCTTCATGTCTTTCGCGATGTGAATGAACTCGTCGTCCGGCACCGGAATGAATCCCCAGTTCTTGCTCCAGGCAGAATTGTATATCTGGTTGATAACTCTCAGTTCCTGGTCGAACTTCTTCATGTTCACCGTGCGGATGGTGACATTCTCTTTCACTCTGATCTTCTCAGCAATCCGTACTAACCGCTCAGGAGGAGCATCCTCGTGAGTCATGTGATATGCGAGAAGGTCCTTGATCTTCGCGAATCCGAACTTCTCGTAGAAATCCGGGTAGTAGGGCGGGTTGTATGTCATGTTGACAACCGGAGGAAGATCGAAAGCATCGATTAGCGCACCAACCTCATAGTTGGTGGACAGGTTGACTGGTCCGCGCATCTTCTCCATGCCTTCGCTCTTCAGATAGATCATAGCAGTCTTCAGCAACTTGCGAGCAACGGAATAGTCATTGATCGACTCGAAGAATCCGAAGAACCCGACCTTCTCTTCATGGAACTCGTTATGGTTTCGATTGACGATTGCAGCTATCCTGCCGACATTTTCTCCGCCGTGGCGCGCAATGTATGTCTTCACACTTGCATAACGGAAGAATGGGTTCTTCTTCGGGTTGAGCATGTCTCTTTGCGCCGAAATTAGAGGAGGCACCCAG
>JAHJOQ010000009.1 GCA_018820315.1 Candidatus Zixiibacteriota bacterium
ATGAATGGCATGGCTCGATTGAGAAAACCAGTCCCGACAATCTCACCTTCGCATCCCGGTTCAGATGACAAATTACCCTCAGCATCCATTATTTCTGTTATGCCATATTGGGGAAAGACATGGTAGCTTGTCGATTTCTCGCATTCACCGGCAAGCACCGCCTTCTCCGTCATGCCATACCAGGAATAGAATCTGGTCCTGAATACTCTCTCGAGCATTTGTCTCAGCTCATCGGTAAATCCCTCGGAGCTGCAGAGCAGCGCAGTCAATTCCGGCAGATCGGTGATCTGATTCTGCTCGATGTATCTGGATAAGATCATCAGCGCCGACGGGTAACCTCGCAGAAATTTCGGTTTTTGCTTCTTTATCACTTTCACATATCGAGCAAGATTCTCATCAGTCATATCAAACGGGGACAAGAGTATTTCGTTGTAGACCGGATTCTGCCTGACAGTCGATTCTCTATCGTTCTTAAATTCAACACCCCGAAATGATACCCGTTTGTCACCGGGTCGATATCCCGCCCGCATCCATTGCGCAACCATATACGCCCACTCAATTTCAGCCACATCATTGTTCAGGAACATCTTCAGTGGATGGCCAGAACTTCCACCGGTGTAGGCGACGTAATGCTTGCCTCTCATGCTCTCAGGCAATACAAAGCTGTCGAGATCACGCTGAATTTCGCTCTTTGTGACCGGCTCAATCTCCCGGAGGATGTCAAAAGGAGGCCTCGAGAGGAGACTGTCGTAGCGTTTGTAATGTGGTACGTATCGGATCGCCAAATTCAGAAGTCTCGCCAGTTCTCGTTCCTGATAAGCCCTGTATTGATCGTGTCCCCACTTATCGGAAGCCACCAGAAACCGAAGGGTCCGTCTGTATGCCGCACCCATGCGAAATCCGAATGGTATCAGCCGAACAGATTCCTTCACAGGGCGGGGAGCCTTGAGATAAAGATTCTTGAATTTGATAATCATCGGTCCGCTGTCACTCCGACAATCGTGAAGCCGGTCAAATATTATCGGTCAATTTCTATATGCCCCTGCCAGCCGAAATGCGGCCTGAAATTCATCACGGCAGCTCGATCGATCTCACTGATGTTACCTTGCCAGCTACTGACATTGCTCGCTATATCTATCGTATCGAGAGTTTCCCCGGTTATCTTGAGACTGTCGAGCATGAAGCCGCCATTGATGACAGCCAGCTTGCGCGGATCGAGCCCCATTATGGTCGCGGCAACGGCATCCACGCAAACAGGATCGGTTCCGAACGCGAGAACCCCCGCAGCTACAGGATCAACATCTATCGGACCGTCACCTTCGCCTGCTACAATCCCGTCGATTATAGAGATATAGCGCCTTCGCTCAGCGTCTGACCGCCGGAAAGTTCCGTCGGAGTTGCCATATATGAGAATACGGTTCAAGTCGAGACACATCCTCCACGCGGTGTCGTTTCCGTACCAGTTTCCTGACCGGACCACATCAGTGGTCTTTCCCAGAAACCGCTGGCCGATTCTTTTGGCTTGTCTGTAAGCCCAGGGACCGACGCCGGGAGCTGTGAGCGCCGCCTTTCGAAATGTCCTCAGACCAGCCGCTTCGAGACTCCTTCCGATAGTGCCATCCGGAAACTGATCGCCGCCCGATGACGGTGTCCCCTCAGTGTAGTGTGGCAGGAAGTTCTTGTCGCCATTTATACCGACCAGATTTTTGAGGCTGATAGTGACACCGGTTTTCTTGTGAGTCTTGAGTTTCGGCAGGTTGATGAAAACATCACACTTGATCGCTGAGCCCGATATTACATACTCCTGCCTCGATCCGGAATGATGGATGTTGATTTCCGATGTATCGTAATCAGCGCCATAATAATGCCCTTCACCTGCATGACCAAAGAAGAGGCTGTCTTTGCCGAGATCGAACTTCACGTATCCTTCCGGATCGCCCACAAGATCTCTGCGAGACACGATGACATCATCTACCGATTTCCATTCGAACTTACGCAAATCTACGAGATCGAACTCGACGCCCTTCGATTTGTAGAACTGTTCCAATTCGCGAAGATCAAGCAGTTTGCATATTTCGGCGAAGGACGAGTCAGTCTGAGGAGCGTCCGCAATCACAATCTTGCCTATCCCCTCAAGCGCCTTCACCACATAATCGCAGACAGCCCTGATCACTGACCCATGCGTCATCATATAGAGCCAGCCTTCCGGATCCCTCGGATGATTCTCTTTGATCAGATTCGGTTTTATCAGGACAGTTTCGCCCGGACTGATTAACTCTCCCAATGGATTCCAGGAGGGCTGATTCTGATTGACCTTGTCGAGACCTTGCAGCCGGAATAACTCCCGCACCCCCCGGTAGATATAATTCGGCTCTTTCCCGATCTCAGAGAATATCATCTCCGGATAATTCTCTGATGGGTGGAACGGTGCTGCCCCGGGATAGAAGGCATCCTTATTCTGCCAAACAGATACCAACATATACAGCTCTTATAAGATTACTCAACGCATTCGGCAATATCAATTGTGCATCATAAGAGAGTTATCGAATAGATCGGGATATCCGATTTCGAGGCATGTTCGTCAAAACGCCATATCGCTTCCTTGCGGAAGATGATACAACTGAGTATCATGGCGGCGAAGTGTTGAGAGAAGTGAACTCTCCGCCGTCGATTCTGTTGCGGACGGAGACGATCTTACTGCTTAAGCAGAGGTGTTAATGCGGTTTGCACTATTTGGATTCGGAGTAATCGCCATAATCGGAGCGCTGGTAATTCTCCAGCTTCAATTTCTCAACAGGAACTGGTGGAATGTAAAGCTGATCAGGCGCCTGGTCTGGGTTGTGATAGTAATGGCGTTTCTCGGGTGGACCATATTGGGGATCGGTATGTACCTATCTTCCAATATCGCGATAGCCATCGGCGCAATTTGTGGATCACTGATGCTTGTGACTCTGGTCGCGCTGATAATATCTCTCCCATTCTCGGGAATTCTGAACACTATAGCGAATCGTCTGAAAAAGCGTGATCGTGCGTATGATGGAGCGGTCTCGGCCGGGCGACCCGTGAGCCGACGCACTTTCCTGCATAGAACCGCAGCGGTTTTTCCCATGGCCGCGCTCGGAGCCGGCTCAGGCGGGTTTGCAGCTTCGTTTTCAAATGTGAAAGTGTTCGAACTGCCGCTCTACTACAGCGATCTCCCCCCGCAGCTCGATGGCTTCAGAATTCTACATTTGTCGGACCTCCACCTCGGTCGATATTTCCAGTTGACAGATCTCGAGAATGTTCTGACAGATGCAGAGCAGTTCAGACCGGATCTCGTGCTTCTGACCGGCGATATATGTGACGTGCCGAAGCAACTTCCAGAGACTTTGCGAATGATATCCGCGTCGAAACCGCGCGCTGGTTGCGCCGCATCTATTGGCAACCACGAGTACTATCACGGTTTGAAGCTATCTTTGGATGTTCATGCCCACAGCGATGTACCATTATTCATAAACAATGGCTTTACTCTCGATATCGATGGAGCAGGTCTGTACCTGTGTGGTGCGGACGACCCGGCACGGCTTTTCGCGGACATCGACGACTTCCTGGGCGACACGGTCCGTCGGAGCCTCGACGGAGCACCATTTGATGCATTCAAGATCATCATGTCTCACCGTCCTCGCGGATTCGTCATGGCCGCAGATCTTGGAACGGAACTTACTCTCTCAGGTCACACTCACGGCGGCCAGATCGCCTTCCGCGGGAAATCCATGTTCGAGACCACCGATCCGCCAAACTTCTACTGGGGTCACTATAGAAGAGGCGGCTCACAGCTTTACACATCTTCCGGAGTTGGGCACTGGTTTCCGTTCAGACTCGGCTGTCCTGCCGAAGCGCCGGTGATTGTGCTACGGAATTCTGAGCAACTGACATAGATCGATGCAGAGCTGTCTACCGACTTATTCTGCAGATATCGAGTGAATTGATCTGATGATCGCATCCAATGCGATCGGAGGAGTTACGCGTTGAAGAACTTCTGTAGAACGCGTTCGATGTCGTCCATGCGAAATGGCTTGTTTATAAACTCGTCAGCAAGTTCCGCAAGCATGGTGTCCTCTTCTTCTGCAAGATTGTACCCGGATATGACGATAACAGGCAATCCCGGATACTTCTCCTTGATGGTCTGGAGAAGTTGTGAACCAGACATCTCAGGCATTCTGAGATCGGTAATCACCATTGAGAACTCACCCTTGGAAAGCATTTCAAGAGCTTGCACACCCCCAACTGCCTGCTCCGAACTGAAATCAAAAACGTCGAGCATATCGGACAGGAGTGCCGACATGTTCGGGTTGTCATCTACGATCAGCACTTGATTCTTGTTCATCCCGGCTTCCTTGATGCAATACTTTTCCCTTAGAGTTTTCGGCCAGATATGCAATTCTCTTAATCAGGAGATCGAGACCGATTCTTTTGGTCGCCGAGATAAAGAACTTATTCGATTCAGGCACAACAAGTTGACCGAAATCAAGATAGGCCTCGGATGAGGCGTCGATCTTGTTAAAAACTGTGATTCTCGGGATTGTCTGCGCTCCCAGCTCTGTAAGCACCTCATCGACATCAGAAATCCTTCTGACATAATGCGGATGCGCGAAATCGACGACGTGAACCAGAAGATCCGCATATCGAACCTCGTCAAGAGTCGCGCGAAATGACGCAACCAACTGATGCGGCAGTTTCCTGATGAATCCAACCGTATCGGTGAAGATGACTTTCCGCCCATCACCAATATAATAAGCTCTCGATGTTGAGTCGAGTGTGCAGAACAGCATGTTCTCGACCCATACTTTCTCATTTGTGAGCGCGTTAAAGAGAGTTGATTTGCCGGCGTTCGTATATCCGACGAGGCAAACATTGAAGAGATTCCTTCGCCGCCTGCGCTGAACCTCCCTCGCTCTGTCGATCTTCATAAGACGATCCGAAAGAGCCTGAATCCGTTTACGTGTCAATCTACGGTCACTCTCAAGCTGCGTTTCACCCGGCCCCCTTGTGCCGATTCCGCCAACATGTTTCGAGAAATGCGACCACTGCCGAGTAAGTCTGGGGAGCATGTATTCAAGTTGTGCCAGTTCGACCTGCACCTGAGCTTCATTGGTTGTCGCACGTCTTCCAAATATATCCAGGATGAGCGCGCCACGATCGATTACCTTGACGTCGAGTTCCCTCTCGAGATTCCTCACCTGAGCCGGCGAAAGCTGATCATCAAACACAACCAGATTTCCGCCATGCTCGGCTATGCCGTCACCGATCTCGTTGACCTTCCCCTTACCTACAAAAAACGTCGGATCGATCCGGGCTCTATTCTGTGTGACTGTGGAGACAACCTCGGCTCCGGCCGAGATAACCAGTGAGGAGAGCTCGCGCAGCGACTCCTGGAATTCGAAGTCAGACGCAGGCGGAACCTTCACGCCAACCAGAATCGCTTTCTCAACGAGCTGATCTTGCGTAGGGTAGTACAAATACCTCCTCATTCAACAATGTGACCAATACTGAGCACAGATAGGTGCCAGCCCAGCTCCAGCAGCTACCGTAATATACTGAAAATGCCAAAATTCGTTACAACTTTCTGCGTGGCAGGAGGCCGGAAATGTGATCTCATCGATGTCTGTAATTCAGATCAATCTCTTGTAGAACTTCTCGCATTCATCTTTGCGTACCGACCGCATAGGTATGTCGATCACCTCGATATCTATTTTGTTTTCCCCTGAGGTCACTCTGATGATGTCACCAATCCTAACCGGATGAGCAGGCTTTACAGACTTTCCATTAATCTTTACCTTTCCGCCTTCAATCATCAGTTTGGCCATAGTGCGCCGCTTGACAATTCTGACGGTCGAAATGTAGTCGTCGAGACGCATCGATGGCTACCGGATATCGACATAGGTTTCACTTCTGATCTCGGCGAGAAGTGAGGCGACGACAGTCTCGGTCTTCTGTCGCCTGGCAAGATCCTTAAGTCTCTCTCGGTCCTCATCAATGCTCCATGTGCGCGATTTCTGTCTGTCGAGCACCTTCAGCACGTGAATGCCGAACTGCGATTCTGTCGGCGGGGAGATATCGCCGACGTTCAAACCCCCTATTGCTTTAGCGAACTCCGGGGTCAGATCAGAAGTAACAAACCAACCGAGTTCTCCGCCCTGTTTCTTCGTTTCCTCGTCGACAGAGTATTCTTTGACAAGTTCTCCGAAATCCGCCCCGCCTTCGGCAAGCGACCTCAGACTGTCGGCAAATCTTATGATTGCTGCCTTATCGGAATCGGTAGCCTTTGCCATACAGAGGATGTGCTGGCAGCGGACACGGTCTCCCTGTTTGTCGATGCACTTTATGATATGGAAACCGTATTGAGTCCCGACAACGTCCGACACATCTCCAATCGGCAGCGCAAACGCAACATTCTCGAATTCCGGAACAAGATCGCCCTTGCCGAAGTATCCGAGATCCCCGCCATCGGCGGCCGACGGGTCATCGGAGTATTCTTTGGCAAGCTGTTCAAAATCGGCGCCGGCATCGAGCATTCCCTTGATACTGTACGCTTTCACCCGGGCCGAATCTATGGTTGCCTGGCTTGCCGTGACCCTTAACAGAATATGTGCGAGTTTGACTGCCTCAGGTTGGAGTGGGAGGCTGTCCTTGTATCTGCCAAAGAACGTCTGCAATTCAGTTGGAGAGATTGTGACCTTTGCCAATTCACGGGAGATGAGCTTGTCCTTATAAAGCTGATTCCGCATTTCTTCACGGAACTTGGTCTTCAGTTCCCGGTAGGTGAGACCCTCTGTGCGCATCTGATTCTCGAATTCCGACTGAGACGAAAACCTGCTCTTGAGTTCCTGGAGCTTGAGGTCGAGAGCCTCCTCTATTTGATCAGAGGATACCGTGATAGAGGTGTCCTTCAATGCTTTTACCAGGATGAGCTTGTCGTTCACCATCTGTTCGAGCAACTGCTCCTTCAGCTCCGCCGATTCTTCAGGACTAAGCCTCTGCTGCTGCTGCATTGCGTACAATTGCGCCTGGAAATCGACTTCCGACTTCAGAATCACATAGTCTCCAACGACAGCGGAGATCTCATCAATGACCTCGCTCGATGCCGCAATGCCCGACATGATCATTATCGCGGCAGTCACAAGGATCGCAAACCTCACTCCGTTAATTCTCTTCATACTTATCCTTATCGATCGTCTTCCATATCAAATCATAATTGACATCAATAGTGGTCTCGGCTCTCCGCTTCGACAGCCAGCTTTCCAGTGCAGTTTCACTCCGTTCCTTAGCGAGTCTGGTCCGGATCTCCTCGGCCACCTCTTCGATCGTGCTGGTCTTGGGGCTCTCAATTCCCTCGACCTTTATGATGGACCACTTATCGCCGTCCGTCTGAAATGGTCCCTTGACCTCTCCGACTCTCATATTCCCGGCGTTAGCGAAAATTGTCGGGTATTTGTAACCCGGGACAGCGCCGAGATCACCTTTCAGCTCTTTCATCCCAATTCGAACTGTGTGTTGCCCGGCGAGCATGCCGAAGTCCTGCCCCTTGTCGATCAATCTCCGCAGAGAGTCAGCCAGCGCCAAATCGCCGATCTGAATTTCCCGAATGTTGATCTTCTTGGGAATCACGAACTCATCTGCATGCTGGTCGTAATAGTCATATATGTCCTGATCGATGATTTCAGCAACATTTCCAGCGATGACATCGCGCATCCTGTCGGCCATGATATCTTCCTTGAAGGAATTGATCAGAGTCATGTAACTCTCGGTCTTGTCGAGTTCCTCGCGCTGTGCTTCATTCGACAGGAATATTTCGAGATTCAGATTGAAAATAGCATTCTTGATTGCCTCGACATCTTTGAGCTCCGGCCGATCGTTGACGGGCCAACTGCCGATACCCTTGAAATACTCCTCGACAGTCATTTCCCCACCCTTATAGTAGGCAAGTATCTCTGACTTCTGATATTCCTGCAGCAGATCATCATCTACCATGGACTTCCTGAAGTACTTACCACCGATTGTATCGGGATACATCTTATCCACTAGAGTCACAAGCGATTGGTGAGTTGCCTCATCAATCCTGATCTCCACTCTCTGTATGAGACCATCCAGATACTCGGCCATGACTTTCTGACGTTTCCGGTCCTGCAGTCTCCCTCGAAGCATACTCTGAAGCTGATCGAGCGGTCCCGGATCAGATTCGCGTTTGTCTACCATCATAGCAAGGTGCCATCCGGACATCGTCTCAAACGGTCGCGAAATCTGTCCCTTAGACATCTTGAATACCTGATCCTGGAAATCTTCAAGGAATACTCCCCACCTCTGATATCCGAGGTCTCCACCATTCATTGCACTTCCATGGTCAAGGGAGAAATCCCGGGCGACCTGTTCAAAATCAGCCCCGGCGGTGATTGCTCCATATAGCGAGTCTGCGAGATCCTTGCGATCCACGAGAATATGTCGAACACGGACTTCTTCTTTAAGCTTCTCATAAAAATCTTTGATCTCGGCGTCAGTGACTTCCATCTTCGAGAGGATTTTCTGCTTGAAAAGCTCATCCAGCACGAACTTAGGCTTCTGGATCTCCATTATTTCCAGCACTTCTTTGTCAATATCTAGATCATTCTGGTAGGCACCGATCACCAGGAGCCGGACATCGATCAGGGAGTCGACATAATGCTTCTTGGCTTCGAATTCGTCGTCGGCAGATGCAAACCGCTGAGGAAATAGTTTGTCAAAATCATGTACCTGACCGAGAGTTATCTGACTACTTCCCACAGTCGCCACTACATCATCCTGGCCAGATCCGCAGCCGTTCAGGAGAAACAGAATAATAACGAGTGTCGATTTAATTACGCAATTCATTTTGGCTCCTTCAGTCTTACAATTGTCTCAGGCGTTGTTTCCGCATAATCGGTTACAATAGATTATTGAATTTAGCTAAGCGATCAGATTTTGCAAGACGTTTTTCACATGCTGATGCCAAACAGGTTGCTCTCTATCAGAAAAATCTACCAGAATTTCGAATGTGTCCCCGGTCAGAAATTCGAGAGGATCAGATACCTGGGCGGCAAGCGAGGCAATTTTCCCCTTCCCAGGCGCGACATCTCCGGCATAACTGATTCTCAGATGGCCTTTCTTGAATACGACCTTCTTGATTCCCGCACGCGCGGCCAGAATTTTGACTTCAGCCATCCGGATCAGATTGGAGGCTGAAGTCGGAAGCGGTCCGAATCGATCTGCCAGTTCAAGTTCAATTTCATTGAGTATTTCGTAAGTATCTGCTTGGGCCAATCGCTGATATATGTCAACCTTCTGCTGGCTGTCAGGAATATATTCGTTCGGAATGAACAGATCCAGATCGGTGTCTATTCGTATATCAAGCGATGGCTTCGGTTCGTCGCCCCTTATTTCACAAACTGCTTCATCGAGAAGCTTCAGATAGAGATCAAAACCGACTTCCTCTATAAAACCGTGCTGCTGCGACCCGAGAAGGTTTCCAGCTCCGCGAATTTCGAGGTCTCGTAGCGCAAGATGAAATCCTGATCCAAGTTCCGTGTGCTGTTCAATCGCCTTCAGACGTTTCCTTGCGGTTGGCGTCAAGAGACGCGCAGGTGGAATCAGAAGGTAGGCAACGGCTTTCAGCGAAGACCTTCCAACACGCCCCCGAAGCTGATAAAGCTGCGCCAGACCGAAATGATCCGCCCGATTGATTATGATCGTGTTAACTGACGGTATGTCGAGGCCTGATTCGATGATGGACGTCGACAAAAGGACATCATAGTCCTTGCTCAGAAACCGGTACATGACACTTTCAAGCTCTTTTTCGGGCATCTGGCCATGTCCCACACAGATCCTGAGGCCGGGAAGAAGCTTCTCCAGGTATTTCCGTATCGACTCAATTGTCTGCACTCGATTGTGGACAAAGAAAACCTGTCCTCCCCGCTCAACTTCCTGCAGAACCGCTTCTTTGACAGCATCCGGCTGAAATTCCACAATCTCCGTTTTAATCGGAAGTCGGTCCCTGGGCGATGTGTTTATCACCGACATGTCCCGCGCTCCGAGAAGCGACATCTGCATCGTACGTGGTATCGGTGTCGCCGTCATCGTAATGACGTCAACAAGTCGCTTGAGCTTCTTGATTTTCTCTTTGTGCGTCACTCCGAACCGTTGCTCTTCGTCGACCACAAGCAGCCCGAGGTCTCTGAAAGCGATATCCTTGGAAAGGAGCCGGTGAGTTCCGATGATCACATCCACCTTACCGTCCGTCAGATCCTTGATGATATCCTTCTGCTCTTTTCGAGTCTTGAATCGAGAGAGCATTTCCACTCTGACGGGGAAATCCCGAAGCCTGTCCATGAATGTGATCATATGCTGCTGTGCAAGAATCGTTGTAGGGACTAGCACAGCCACTTGCTTGCCCTCGCTGACGCATTTGAATGCCGCTCGTATAGCAACCTCGGTCTTGCCGAAGCCGACATCGCCACACAGCAGTCGATCCATCGGGTGGGGGGCGATCATATCCTTCTTTATATCATCGATAGCCGTCAACTGATCAGGTGTTTCATCGTACGGAAAGGATGCTTCAAGCTGTCTCATCCAGGTATCATCAGGCGAAAATGCGAAACCGGGTTTCGACCTTCGCTCTGCATAGAGCTTGATCAGTTCATCGGCTATGTCTGCAATAGCCTTGCGAGTGCGTGCCTTCACCTTCTCCCAGGCGGTCCCGCCCAGTTTGGTCAGTTGCGGTTTCCCTTCCTTGCCGACATACTTCTGGACTCGATTGAATTCCTCGATGGGTACATACAGGCGGTCGTCTCCCAGATACTGAATCAGGAGGCAGTCGCGCAATCGCTTGTCGACCGTAATCTCCTTGAGACCCTTGTATCGACCTATGCCATAATCAACATGCACCACATAGTCACCGACATTGAGGTTCGTGTATGATGAAAGCGCGATGCCTTCTTTGCTCCGGCGACGTTTGAAGCGATGATACTTGCGCGCAAATATCTGGTGATCGCACAGAAGAACGAAATTCTCTGACGGAAAGGTAAATCCTTCACTGATGTCGGCGACCATCAATGTTGCACGATCCGCCCTGTCTTCGAGGATATCTTCCATACGATCAAGCTGTATTTTATTATCGCATGCAATGAAGACCCTCTTGCCTTCGGAAGCATACTCGGTGAGTCTACCTCGGAGCAGCTTCATCTGAGCGTTGATGACAGGGTGGTCCACTGTGCCGAATGCAATCGGATTAACTGCTCCGCTCGAGAATGAGATTTCGCTGATCGATCGCTTTCGGTTGATTAGCTCGGTAACAGCCTCCGGGTTGAAGAATATTCTATCTGGAGAGGGAAACATCTCACGCGTGAAATCGGCCTCCTCGAATCTAGTTCCGAATTCCTCCCACAGCTTGTCGACTTCATGTGTAATGCTACCCGGTTCTACCAGATAGAGAACAGTATCGTCTGTCAAGTATTCCGAAAGATAGTGGCGCCTGTCGGTGAAGAGGCTACAAGCCCATTCCAGGCCGGGATAGTCGATCCCGAAACGGAATTTCTCCCGGAGAATATCTGCGGCAGACTCGTTTTTGATTGACGAAAGCGCTTCTTCCAGCTTGTGGCCATCCAGGATGATCTCACGTTGAGGAAGGAGCTTCACCGAATCAACTGTAGCAATGGATCTCTGCTTGCTGACGGCGAAGTATCTGATAGATTCGACAAAATCTCCGAAGAATTCGATTCGCACAGGATGCTCGGTGGTGTGAGGGAAAATATCGATAATCCCGCCCCGAACCGCGAAATTGCCCACTTCCTCGACAATCGGATATCTCTCATAGCCGAGCTTCACCAATCGCTTGACTACGTCGTCCATCGCGATTTCCTGATTGATCTCGACCAGCAGCGATGAGGCCTCCAGATCGGTCGGTGAAATGGTCGGCTCCATAAGCGCGCGCACAGAAGTCGTAAGGACGAGGTTCTCCGATTTCTGGAGTTGCGCAAGTGTCTCGAGCCTTGATCCGATGGTCTCGGGCAGCGGAGGCTTCCACTGATACGGTCTTATTCCCCAGTCAGGAAAGTGATATGCAATCCTCTCCCCAAGAATCTCGTTGAGATCGTTACCGACACATTCTGCTTCGCGTTCGGTTCGTGTGATGACAATGTACTTGCCGGGACTCTCCTGAAACCTTCCGGCCAGCAGATATGACCGCGCCGAGCCGGAAAGCTGAGAAACTGCACCACTTCCCTCAGAGAGCCATTGCTCGGCTAAAGCCCTGTAGGGCTGCGACGCCTTGAACAGATTCAGTACCGTTTTTGTCATATTCGATCGAAACAAACGCAAAAACCCCACTGCCCCTGAACTGTGGGGGTGGGTTGTACAACTTGCGGCTGCTGTCTGCACAGCCATTCATTACTGCCGGAATATAGCGGCCGTTTTATTAAAGTCAAGCAGAGCTTCGTTGATTAGGTCAAGTCCGCGATCACAGATCGCAACCACGCAACTCAGGAGATTCCGCAGACTGGACTAAGGGCAGTCGGAACAGGGAGCGGGTCCCCCTGCGAAGATGTAGTTTATGAGATAAACAACATCATCAATATCAATCGCGGCAGAACAGTCGGCATCACCCAGCTCAATGGGATCGGGAGGTGGACCACCGGCGAAAATATACTGAATCAGGAACACGGCATCATCAATATCGACCGCGCTGCTCCCGTCAGCATCACCGCATATGAGGGGGGCATAGTTGCATTCGAACGATGCTATAAACACGGCATCAACGGCTGCTTCAACAAAACTGGCATCACCAACATCGGCAGCCGAGAAAAGTATCCGAGTCTGTGCAGAAGGTGTCACAAAATCCCCGGTCAAAAACTGATGTATGTACCATCCTCCGGACGCCTGATCGCCACCTCCAATCGTTTGTACGAAATGCCAGCTCATTCCGCCGTCATTCGATATGTAGGTCGCGAGAGAATCCGGAGTGCCCCCCCACTGGTCGGTATAAAACCACTGGGCCCATCGGATAAGAGCGCTTCCAGACGACAAGTCAATAAGTGGGGACCGCAGCCATGTTGAGCCATTGTCGACATCCGGGTTGATCACACTGTTATCTGTCAGATAGCAGTAGCCATCGCCATTGAAGTCGCCCAAGGGGGCATTAGAGGTCCCGATGGGAAGAGGCCTGACTCTCTCCCAGAAGCCATCTGTGGCATTTCCACTCACAAACCAGCCCTTGTTCGTCTGAAAGTCATCCTCAAAAAATATGTTGTTTGAAGTTGCCACAATCGGAGCATAAGGATGATCAGGTTCAGGATCATAGAATGTCCCGCTCACGGCTTCTTCGACGCTGAAATAGAAGGTAATGCTATCGCCGCACAACAGATCAGGCAAACTCACTTCGTAGTGATCGGGTGACATCTCGCTAAGCGGCTCACTCTGCAGTGGCGCTCCATTGACAGAATAGTGCATCATCTCACTGCCGGGCACCACCTCACCATAGTTAATTCCTGTCACGTTGACTTCCAACGTTGAGCCACCCGGCGCCACGAAATACGGTCTACCTGCAGGATACGCAAATTCGACAGCAGGCATTGTCTCGTTCAGCATCGCGGTATAGCAGGTCGCAAGTGATGCCTTGACCAGCTTGGTCATATAATCAAAACTGAGATAGCTCGTACTGTCATGCGACGAATGATAGACGGAGGAGAAATTCCATTCGGCAGTATACACGACTGAGTAGCCGTTCAGCACGAACGGATAATGATCTGAGCCTCCACCGGCCATGAAATAAACAGTCGTCAAACCAAGCAGAGAGTCAGCCAAATCACCCCAGAGTTCGGCATATGTCACGTCAAATCCATGTATAGCAGCTACCGAATCTGAGTTCTCATAATGTGCAATCATATCAGAATTGAACATGCAGAGGATGGTGTCGCCGCGCTGGTACGCGTCATCAGCATAGTGATATGAGCCAAAGAGCCCCTGCTCTTCGGCATCAAACCCGATAAAGACGAAAGTGACTTTTGTCTCGATGTTAGCCAGCACTCTGGCGATTTCCATTGTCGATACAGTGCCCGAAGCATTGTCGTCAGCGCCGGGCGATCCCACGGCGGCGTCACGATGTCCGCCGACAATAATATGCCTGCTCGGATACATCGATCCTATCTTGTATGCAATCACGTTCTTACACACCTTCGGCTCGCCATAGATCATCTCGGTAAACGTGTCGATTGCCACCGAGTCGTAACCGAACTCCTGAAACTTTGCGAGTATCCAGTCTGCTGAAGCATAGTTGGAGTCGGTGCCCGAAACTCGTCTGTAGAATGCCTGTAGGCGCTCCGTGAAGGAGATCAGCGAATCGGTGCTTACGAGTCCAATCAGAGAGTCAAGATCCGCACCCATGGTCAATGATCGCGAATCGAAGAATTTCGGCTCGATAAACTCAATTCTCAAATTTCGGGTCAGAATGGGCGCAAGGTCGAGCTGTTCACCACTGCGCGAGAGCTCTCTGAAATTCGCCATGAGGATTCTGAGGCTACCATCCTGATAGACCAGAGGATATTTGCCAACATTGCCTTCGTCTCGTCTCATGTCGAGCGCGAGTTGATCGACAGTAACTGCGGAGGCAACGTATCGATACACAAGGCCGGATGCCTGAATATCTGCGACTGCATCCGCCTCGGCAAGAACGAGGTAGCCATCACCGGTTCTCACTATCGGCTCTACAGCAATAGAAGCGAGCAACTCTGCATCAGAGTGGCTCGCCACTATAACTTTGTACAGATCCGCAGCGCTGCTCATTCCGACAAATACAGATAGCAACACAACCGTCAGAAGCAGTCTACGCAACATCTGCACTCTCCCGAACCGGGTAGGTTCAGCCGCAGGCCATCATGCGTACCAGATCAACGCGATTATTGACAGCCGGAGCAGGGAGCTGCACCGCCTGCGAATATGTAGCCTATAAGATACACTACATCATCTATGTCAATATCAGTCGAGCAATCGACATCGCCTGTTTCGATCGGTTCCGGAGCCGCGCCGCCGGAGAAAATGTATTGCACCAGAAACACGCAGTCGTCGATATCGACCGATCCGCTGCCATTGGCGTCACCACACACAAACTCATCGCACTCATACCGGATTACAGAGACGTCATCGATTGCAGCCTCGACTACAGAGCCGCCCATAGTATCCGGCACATCAAAACGGAGTCGTATCTGTGGAGTCGGGGTAACAAAGTCGCTCACCTGGAAAACACTCTCGTACCACCCACCCGATGCCTGTTCAACAGGGCCTACCGCCTCGACTTCAGCCCAGTTCTGACCATCGTCATTGGAAATGTAGATGTAGAACAGATTCTCGTGGGGGTTGCCACCGAGGTCATTCGAATACCAACGTGCATAATGTACCGTGGCATCACCGGACGAGAGATCGATCACAGGTGATATCAGCGTGGTCGTTCCAAGATCGACATCAGAATTGTCATCCTCGTTGTCTGTGAGATAGCAACTGCCAGAGCCATCGAAATCCACGGCAGGGTCACCCCTGTCACCGCCCCCTACAGGGACTCCGCGATCCCACTGACCATCGGCTGCGTCACCAGAGACGCTCCACCCCTCATCTGTATCGAAATTGTCAGTGAGTGCGATTCGGATAACGCTTGCGGGAAAGACGCTGAAAGTCTCCTCCGGCGCCTCGAATGGATCTGTGAATACGCTTGCAGAAATGTCTTCAGCACTGAAGTAGAATTCGATGTCCGATCCGCAGTCTATCGCCGGCAACATCGCGGTGTAGTAGTTTGGCTCGCTCTGCTCCATGTCCACAGAGACTACCGTCTGACCATCGATTGAGTAATGCACCTGTCCTGAACCGGGGGATGGCGTTCCGTTATAGATGCCGGAGACCACGACATCAACCGGTGTAGGCTGGCCCGGCATAACAGTTTCCGGAAGGCCATTGGGATATGTGAACGACAGTTTCTGCCTGCCGGCATAATCGACATAACTTGCGGCGTAGCCGATGTTCGAACATCCGTACTCAATCCGCATGTAACCGCCATCCTCGCCCCAACCCTGCCCCCAGGAATTGCGCATGTACCAGACGCCGTTGGTCCCCTGGGAATCATCCCATCCGACAAGCGTGACACCATGATTGACCTGACTGCTTGTGCAGGAGTTGAATATGCCGCCATTGTAGGCCTGCATTGCGTAGTTCGCAGTCACCGCCACAGAGATTGGCCCGTGATCCAGAATAGCCTGCTTGATCGAGCTCACACTCGGCACGCTGCTCTGAGAACCAACATACGCCCATGATTCAATCAGGTACTCATGCGGATATGGGCAGCCACATGGCAGATCCGACGCCGCGTACGGGAAGTCAGACTCATAAACCGTGCCCGTACCGCCACAACCATCGGTCTTCCATTGGTGATAGTCGTGAGCCCACCATCCACCGGAGCAGTCCCATCCATCACTATTGCAGCTGACAAGCCACTGCTCTGACAGATCCACTGTCGACCCGTCTTTCAGCTTTATATTGCACTCAAGCGGCCCGACAGTCGCAAATGCCCAGCAACTGCCGCATCCTCCCTGATTCTTTACCGGTGGAAGCGTTGTCGAATCTCTCCAGTCAAACTGAGATGGCAGGACTCTGGTCGGGGTGCATGGGTCAAACGACGCCGATTCAGCCCAATTTTCCGGTTCTACCAACCCGCACAGTTCTTCGAGAGAATACTGCGTCGCAGAATTCTCACCGACTGTGAAGGTCCAACCTTCCTCCTCGGCTTGCTCCTGCAGCGCTTTAGTATCCACCTGAGCAGCCGCGCTCGACCAGAATGATAGAGCGATCAACGCTAGTATCACACTAAAGAAAATCGTGGAGCTGTCTGTTCGCTGAGTGCATTTCATTTTGACATGGTCCTTTCGATATCCGTCGAAGCTTGCCTCGATGATATCAGTTTATTCCGATGATCCTAATCTCCAGTCTATGGTGTGCAGTCTGCGCATGGCTCGGAGCCGGATGCGAAAATGTACTGAACCAAATAAACAACGTCATCGATATCACAACCGCCAGAACAATCACAATCGGCGGACTCCTCTGGATCTGGCGCTACTCCGCTCCCGAAAATATACTCGAGGACAAATACGGCGTCATCGATGTCGACGGCTCCGTTGCCGTCGGCGTCTCCGCAGATGAAGTCGCACGCGTCACCGATTTGGTCACCGTCGCCATCGGTCTGGTCCGGATTCTCGACAAAGATGCAGTTATCGCACGAGTCTCCGACTGAATCGCCATCAGTATCTTCCTGAGCAGGATTGTTGACTGATGGACAATTGTCTTCTGCGCAGGTGTTGGCCGGATAACCAGGATCACCGAAACCATCTTCATCAATGTCGGTGCAAACGTCACAGCTATCGCCTTCACCATCTCCGTCAGCATCTTCCTGATCCGGATTGTATACAGACGGACAGTTGTCGCTGCCGTTAACAATTCCGTCGCCATCTGAATCGGGCGATTCGTCACAGACATATGCTGACAATTCGACGCCATCGATATTCCACCCGCAGTATCTCCAGCCGCTATCGGTGCTACCCATCGTCCAGCGCAGATACACGGTCGATTGACCGTCTGCGTAGGCAGATATATCAAGTTCCATTTCGACCCAGGATGCATCGGTTATTGTTCCTGAATTTTCCCAGATGGTAGTCCATGTGGAGCCGTTGGTGCTGATGCGAATGTAGGCATGATCGTAGGTAGGTTGCTCGACACCAAGCCAGCGGTAGAATTTCAGTGACACATCACCCATTCCGGAGCAGTCAATCGCCGGGCTGGTCAGATGTCTCTCTGGCATGCTGTTTTCATAGTCGCCGTTGAGATTGTATCCGAACACATTCGGCAGAACGTAACCACTCGAGGGATCAGGGCCACCGTATTCACCACCGCCACCAGTCGGGACACCGCGCGCCCACTGGCCACCCGAGATCGTCCATCCCTTATCAGTCTCGAAATCATCATAAAATATCTGCGCGATCTCTGTGACGGCAATTACCTGATTCGGTGAACTCGGATCGGGATTGTATATCCTGCCATGTGTCGCCTCTTCTGCGGAGACGTAGAATTCGAGAACGTCCCCGCATGAGATTGCAGGAAGTGTAGCCTGATAGTGGTTCGGCAAGGATTCTGTCATTGCAACCGTCGTAACTGGACTGCCGTTGATAGAGTAGTGAAGCTGGCCGGTGCTCGGCACAGCAACTCCATCACCGATTCCTTCAACAACGACATCAAACGAGGACGGTACGCCGGGGCTGACCAGATCCGGGAGTCCTGAGGGATACGTAAACCCGATACTCGTCACACCGCGGAACCGTATCGTTGGATCGCCGAACACATTCAGCTCGTAGTAAACCCACCGCATGTAGTCATCACTGATTCTGTAGAGGTTATCCTCTTTGGAATCCTGGTTAGCTTTGCCGATTTCCAATTTGCGTTCTGACACATTGAAGATGGCATCCCAGAACTCGCGGTTATACCTCTGAGAAGCGCCATCGGTCGAGTTGAACTGGCCGAATCCATATCGTGCGTTCATGATGACCATGAAAGCACCGTGATCGGTCTTGATATTTGCTGTTTCCGCCCAGCACTCCGTATCGTCAAAATGACCCGCGAGGCAGGTCTGTGAGTATACGAGACAGTGATCGTTATTCGTGAGTAGGTTCATGATATCAGGATTGTAGAACTTCATAGCATAATCGGGACTGCCGTGACCGAGATGGTTTACTACGTGCAAACCGCCGTTTATGCGACCGGCCAGTTCCGTCTGCGACCAGATGTAGTTCTTCTCGTACAGGCTGTCGATATTGTAGATGTTTGAGGGTATGCCGACTGTCGTATATCCGTGCATACTCGAACCGTCGACCAGTTCATTCATATACTGATTGGCATACTCGGCGTCGCCTCCGAATCCGAGATATTCACCAACAAGCAGGAACTCCTGCAGATACGGATCAGCTGTAGTCAGGTAGCCGAGCGTCTTGCTGACGAAGCGGTCAGCTTCTGTGGTGTTGCCAACCGAGGCACGTCCAATATAGACTTCCGCCACAAGGTCTACATCACCACCACCGGGACCGTCTGTCGGCTCACCCCAGTATGAATCATTATCGTAATTCCATGTTCCGTTCAGACATACGAAGTAGAGATCGCCCGGCATGGAATAATCGGCCTCACCCGATGGGTAGCTCATGCGGACAAATAGGTTCTTCGCAGGAATCACATCGTCGTCGCCGCCAATTAGAACATAGTCAATACCGCTGAACTGATATTGACCGGTAATATAGGAACGAACGGCATCCGGATCGTTGCCGCCAACGTCCGTTGTCGTCTTGATTTCAGTCGACATTCCATGGGCGTCATGATATGCCTTTAGAGGCTCAAATGATGCAACCAACTCAGGTGTTGTGAGAATCAGATAGTCGTATGCCTTGTCAGCCTTGAGTCCGGTAGCTGCGTAAGATACTGCTGCTTCAGGATTGTCGATCCTGCTGAGTATTTCCGTCTGATCCGATTCGAGACCGCGGAAGAGAGAATTCGATTTATCTGAATCGATGATGTTCACCACCACAGTCAGGTTCGGATAGTAATAGAGTTCTCCCTTGGAGGGGATGTACTCGACAGGCTGGAGCATCAGAATCAGCATGTCGTATCCACGGAAATTCTGAACGCCAACTTCATGGTAGCGCGATGCAGGGAATGGGTTGTCGGAGCTATAGATTTCTTCATTGGGAACAGGTGCAATCGGATCAATCGGCTCCCCGATCAGTTTCCCCTGCTCTGATACAGGCTCGACCATGAAACCGTCGCCGAGGAAGACCCTCTCTCCGGCAATGATCTCGATGCTCTTTACCTCTGAGCCGTACGGTAGCAATATGTATGCGCCGCTTGCCGGCAGAGCAGGCTGGCCAATGTTGCCGGAATTGGGCGCGTCCGGCATCGCCAGACGATGATAGAAGTCGCCCATAATCCTGACTTCTTCGATTGCCGGGCTGTCGAAGGAATAGTCGATCTTGAGTTGGTCGGATGCGGAATGAGCGACCGGAGCCAGAATGAAGGCTCCAAGCAGCAATGCGGATGCCACTAGAGAGAAGCGAGTAAAGGGAGCGTGCGCTTTCATGGGTTTTCCTCCTATGCAACCAAGCCCCATGCATGTGAACAGGTATGTTGTTATCAATTAATCTTCAAAGAGATGCCTCATGCTCTCACGTCAACAAAAAAGAGAGATTCGTCCGTCTACTAATCGTGTATGGAGATTGCGTACATCTCATCACTGTGTGATCCTTGCGGCTGAGAGAATAGCAGAAGACACCGACCGTCGGCACTCCGGAGACAGGGAATACTGAGTCAATGTATGTCCATCGCTTCTGCTCAGCATGGAGTAACAAATATAAGTTAACAATTTCGACGTATTAGTCAATGGATAAATGGGGAGTAAACTGCATGATTTGAAGTGAACTGCCCGGCACAAAATACCGGGAGCAGAGAATATCTGCTCCCGGTAATCTATCGATTGTGTGCCTCAATGGGACGCAGTATGTCGATTTCTACTTCCTACGGACATTCGGCACACGGTTCCGGACCGGAGGCGAATATGTAGCTTATGACATAAACAGCATCATCAATGTCGACAGCACCGCTGCAATCAGCGTCGCCAGCTTCCATCGGATCCGGAGCCGGGCCACCTGAGAAGATGTACGATATCAAAGCCACTGCGTCGTCGATATCGACTGAAGCCGACCCGTCACAGTCGCCGCACATCCAATCGCAGGCATCGCCGATCAGGTCTCCATCGGAGTCTGTCTGATCCGTATTCGGAACATCGATGCAGTTATCGCAGGAATCGCCAACCGTGTCACTATCGGTATCCTCCTGTAAGGCATTGGCAACCGAAATACAGTTATCGCAAGCGTCACCGACTTCGTCGCCGTCACCATCATCCTGGCTGGCGTTTGCCACGGTCAGGCAGTTGTCGCAGGCGTCGCCGACTTGATCACTGTCTTCATCTTCCTGTCCATTATTTGACACCCCCGGACAATTGTCGACAACGCAGGTGTTCGCCGGGAATCCGGGATCACCATAACCGTCGCCATCGGAATCCGTGCAATCGTCGCAGACATCGCCTACACCGTCTTCATCAGCGTCAGCCTGATCGGGGTTCGGTGTGCCGGGACAGTTGTCGAGTGCGCAGGTGTTAGCAGGATATCCGGCATCACCATAGCCGTCGCCATCGAGATCGGTGCAGACATCGCAACTGTCACCTACACCATCAGCGTCCGCATCCTCCTGATCCGGATTGTACTTCGATGGGCAATTGTCGACCGGACATGTATTTGCCGAATATCCGGGGTCGCCAAATCCATCACCATCTGTGTCGGTGCATTCGTCGCAAACATCGCCAAGACCATCTCCATCAGCATCCGACTGAGTCGGATTCGGGACGGACGGGCAGTTGTCAAGTATGCATGTATTATTGGGATATCCCGGATCGCCATAGCCGTCGTCGTCAAGGTCGGTGCAGACATCGCAGCTATCACCGATTCCGTCGCTGTCTGCATCTTCCTGATCCGGATTCTGGACCAATGGGCAGTTATCCAATGCATCGATAATGCCGTCTTCATCCGTGTCCGCAGTCGATTCACACTCAAACGCGGAGACTTCGAGATCATCGATATTCCAACCGCAATACTGCCAGGAGCCATCTGATGTGCCCATGGTGAAACGGACATAGACAGTAGCCTGGCCGTCAGCGATAGATGATATATCGAACTCTTGGTAAGTCCATGCAGCGTCGCTGACTTCTCCAGAATTCTCCCATATCGTCGTCCAGGTGCTGCCATTCGTGCTGACACGTACGTAAGCATGGTCATATGAAGGCTGTTCTACTCCGAGCCAGCGCCAGAATTTGAAGCTCACCCCGCTCATGGCGCTGCAGTCCATTACCGGACTTGTAAGATGCCTCTCCGGCATGCTATTTTCATAGTCGCCGTTCAGATTATAAGCAAAGCATTTGGGGCTGTTGTGGCCTCCAACAGGATCGGGATTGCCATACTGACCGCCACCGCCTGTCGGGGCACCGCGAGCCCAAAGGCCGCCGGACACCGTCCAGCCCTTATCAGTCTCGAAATCGTCCTCAAATGCAACCGAAATCTGCGTCGCAGCAAAAGTGACATATGATGCCGCTGGAGCATACTGGGGATCGCTGACAGTGCCGTAACCGGTTGCCTCGGCGCTCACGTACCAGTTGATAGTCTGCAGGCATTCTACCGCAGGCATCATGAACTCATATTGGTTCGGGGCCAGTTCAGTGATTGTTCCGGCCTGATATGCTCCTCCATCGATCGAATAGTAGAAAGCACCAGTACCCGGCACCGGATCGGCAGAGATCGATGTAACATTGAACAGTACCGGTGTTTCGACATTCGGAAACACGTAGGCAGGCTTACCACTTGGATATACGAACTCGATGAGTGCAAGGTCGGGACAATCCATATTGTGGGCGCTAAATCCCGCGCAGATTTGATTGTAGTTCGGGGTGCCGTTCCCGAGGTTCGCGTCATCATCGTCGAGCGTCAGGAAGTCGATCGTGATCTGGGGCGTGATTTCCGTGCCGCTGTGCAGCAGGATTGAGTTGATCGTCAGATTAGCAAGCGTGTCCATGTATGTGGTAGGATATTTCCAAACAAGCGCATTCCGGGTATCCCAGATGCAAGCGGAAAGCAACTGACCGCAGTCATGAATGCTTCCGCTGCATGGATACTGATAGTCATTGTCGGCGTTCCTGAGCGGCTGCGAACATTGTCCGTCGCCATAGAATCCGTAGCCAAGCCCGGGATCGTCAGAGTCCAGGATTGAAATACAGTCACTCATGCCCTCACCATACTGTCCCTGACCACTGCCGGCAACTTCGATAAGATGGTGGCCATACTCATGGTGGATAACACTCTGCCATGCCGTATTCGGATACTGACCGCCGGCGCTGCAGAAATTGATCGAATAGTCCCAACTATCATACCAGGCATTTCCGGGGCAGTAGCCGTCGGTGCGGTTGACGTACACATCCATCTCAGTATGAGTCGAGACATCAGGATAAGTCGGGTTGAACTTCATTACGCGATCACGAACCACATTCGCCTCGACATAGGCATTTACCTGCGCCCTGTAAGACTCCGTATTCATTGAATTGTGCACGAAATCAGCGTGCGCGGGAGGTGTGATCGACATGGTCAGTTCGGCATCGGCACCGGTATAGTTAAACACTCTAAACCACTGGCCCCAGATCTTCGATGATACATCGTAGGGAGGTGAACCAAAGTTCTCAATAAAGAAATGGCCTTTGTGATCGGTATATCCGACCGCGCCACTGACTTCGACTCGGGCGTACTTCATCACCTCGACCAGTTCAGGTTCGCAGTCTTCTTGCGCATCACCCTGAGACGCCATGCCCTTGACTGTGCCGGTTACCGTCTCGAAGATGATACCGTTCTCTTCAAAGAGAATCTTCCCGGTAGCGGCATCAGCCACAAATAGCCATCGTTCCGGAAAATCGCTGAGTCCCCAGAATTGGATGGCGCGAGTCGGCTCATAATCGAAACTGTCGTGCCCGGCGAAGATCACCTCTGTCGGTTCGGTAAATTCGGTAAGGCTCGGGTGATCGATGAGGGCTTCACTCTTAGCCAGATCAAACTGATATGCACCTTTGTTGGCGGCGGTGAAATCGCCCAAATTCCTGATTGCTGACGATGCCAGCACGAGAGGGTAGTCAGCCCCGTTGCGAACCAGCAGCCTGAGATCAGACCTGAACACAGGCAGACCATCTCGATACTGTTTGTAATACACGAGAGTGAATTTGTAGTCACCAGTCAGTTCGTTATACATCACTCCGGTGGAATGATTGTCGTCCTTGAGCAGGCTTCCCGGAACAAGTTCCTCAGGCAGCGCACCGAGAACTGCGGAATGCTGTAGCCTAAATGATTCGGCAGTGGCTTCAGGGCTACTGCCGCTTCCAAATGAACGTCCATAGATGCGCGTAACACGATCATCGGTTTTATAGACCTTCAAATTCGGGTACTGCGCACTGAGAAGGCTAAACGCCTGTGTGCTTTCAGCAACAGACTTCTTGGCATAACCGTCAGTGGCAATGCCGAGAGCGAGTGTTGTGAGAAATGCGAGAAATACCACGATAGTGTAGCGTTTCACAATGATCTCCCTCCAGTTTGAAGCGTGATGGTTGAAATATCTATCCCAACTCTGGCAGGTGACTTCACCGGCCCTCCGTGATTCTTTGAGATCCGTTCTCCTTTCTCAGACTATGTTGCGTCAATTCATAATGTCGATCCAAGTCGTCGCATTCCATCTTTGAAAAAGAATGCTCAGCAATCAGCGCACGGCACCGGTCCTGAGGCAAAGATATAAGTTATCAAATACACCGCATCATCGATGTCGATGGCGCCCGTACAATCAGCATCACCCGCCTCGATCGGATCGGGGGCCGGTCCGCCGGCAAATATATAGGCTATCAAGAAAACGGCATCATCGATATCGACTTCGCCGGAACTGTCGGCATCGCCGCATACCCACTGCTGAGAGCTACATTCGAACGACAAGACGGAGAAGCCATCCAGCCCGGCTTCAACAATACTCTGCGGATCATCATCATTGGCCGTGAATCTAATCTTCATAGTCGAAGTCAAATCGACACCTGCCGCAATCAGCTCCGCCTCAGTGATTTCGTGATGGCGCCAGGTCAGGCCTCCATCTGTATCATGATTCGCGATTTCCGTCCAGGTTCCGATACCGCCCTCGCTATTGATCTCCACAAGCAGTTTATCGATTCCGCCTGCCACATTGGTCAGGAATAGGAAGTACTCATAGCTGATCAGTCCACCGTTGGACATATCAAACGTCGGTGATGTAAGCCTGACAGCGCCACCATCGACATCGGTATTTCCGGTTTGGTTCTGCGTGAGAAAACATCGCCCGCTGCCATCACCGTCGGTCACCGGATCATAATCCCAACCCGGATCGTTGACTGGTATCCCTCGCTGCCAATCGCCGCTGGTCGCCCCAAGATTCGAAGCAATCCATCCCTGATCAGTCTCGAAATTGTCGTCAATCGAAGCTATTACACTCGTGGCAATCCACGGAACATTCGGATCCGAGGGGGGAGGATCGTAGTACATACCGGAGTAAACGTCCTCTGCGCTGACATAGTATCCAATCTGCTCGTCACACGTGACTGCAGGCAGTTCCGCCTGGTACAGGTTCTCGAAAATCTGTGTCAGTGCGACGCTCGTGACCGGCGCGCCGTCGATTGAGTAATTCAACATCGCGGTTCCCGGTACAAGTTCTGCGCCGTTGACAGGATTGAGCTGTAAATCGAAGGGGGTTGTGACATCAGGCTCCAGATAGAATGGCACTCCAGCCGGATATGCGAATTCGATCCGGGGAGCCGTTACATCCTGCATGACGGCGTAGACCGTTGCCAGAGACGCCTTAACGAGCTTCGTCATGTAGTCAAAGTCCATATACGACGTGCTGTCCCGATAGGAGTGATACACAGTCGAGAAAATGTACTCATGCACGAACGTAACAGTGTATCCATTCTGGGCGAACGGGTAGTGGTCAGAACCGCCGGAACTTCCAGCCAAGACACCGCTTATGCCAACCAGCGAATCTGCCAGTTCCTGCCACAAGATCGAATAGCTGTTGTCGGAACCATAGAATAGATTCGCCTGTGTTGTGTTCTCGTAATGCGCAATCATATCCATATTGAGCATGTAGTCTATCGTGTCGCCGTTTGCAGCGGCGTTATCGGCATAATGGTAGGCCCCGAGCAAGCCCTGTTCTTCACCACTGAAGGTTATGAAGATAAACGTCATAGTAGGTTCAGAACCAGCCAGCACCCTCGCGATTTCGAGCGTCCCGGCTGTCCCCGAGCCGTTATCATCGGCGGCAGGAGAGCTCGACACCCCATCCCGGTGCCCACCAACCACGATATACCGATTGGGTCGCAGTGTGCCTACTTTGACAGCAATAGTGTTCTTGACAATAGTCGGACTGCCCGATATGCTGGTCGTGAACGAATCTGTATAGACAGAATCATAACCAAAGGACATGAACTTCTCTTTGGTCCATTCAGCAGCCGCGTAGCAGGAATCACTTCCGCTCAATCTTCTGTAATATGCCTGAAGCCTTTCAGTATAGGAAATCAGTGAGTCCTCTGAGACCAGGCCAATCAGCGAATCAAGATCCACACCGGCAGCGAGCAGAGCTTTGTCGAACCTCCGAGGCTCATTGTATTCTATTATCATGGGACGAATCGAAACCGGTGCCAGATCAATTTGGGTTTTCGACTGAGACAGCTCTGTGAATTTTGCTCGAAATATCCTGAGATTATCCTCTTCATATACGAGCGGATACATGCCGACATTCCCGAGGTCGAGGCGCGTATCTACGGCAAGCTCATCTTTGGTAATGTCCCGTTCGATAAGCTCAAACTGAGTCCCAGTTTCATCGAGGTCCCGTATTTTGTCCGATTCAACGAGTACAAGATAGCCGTTGGAGAGCCGCACCACAGGCTCAATGTCCAGGGCGGCAAGTCGCTCAGCGACGGCATGACTTGGGACGAGTACTCTGTAAAGGTCTGTTCCTAGGGCGTTGGCCGTTCCCAGAAGCAGAATCAGTGCAACCAGACTGAATCTTTTTGACATATCCATTCTCCTCACATGTTGTCAATCCAACAATCACGCCGGATCGCGATGCTCAGTCCTGCAACATCTCCCGTCGCAGGACTACCAGCCACAGCTTACGGACACGTAGAACAGGGTTCAGGTCCCTGAGCAAATATATAAGCGATCAGGAAAACCGCATCATCGATATCAACCGCACCTGAGCAGTCGGCATCTCCCGACTCAAGCGGGTCAGGCGGTGATCCACTCGCAAAAATGTACTGTATCAAATAAACCGCATCATCGATATCGATGGCTGTCGACCCATCCGCATCACCACAGATATATGTAATCTCGCACGTGTATGCCACGACCCCAAATGCATCGAGCCCAGCTTCGACAATCGAGCCGGCGCCAAGATCCGATGCGACAAATCGTACCTGCATGTTGGTCGTAGGCGTCACATACGCATTGACCCAGAATCCGCTCTCGTACCATCCACCGGAGGCCTCATCGACCGGGCCGACGATCTCGACATTGGTCCAGCTCCCACCGCCATCGCTTGACACATCGATGGTCATCTCATCAGCATATGGCGAGTCGCCCATATTATTGGAATACCACCTTGCATAGCTGATCCTGGCATTGATCCCCTCGAGATTCAGAATCGGAGAATAGAGGGTGGTCGAACCATCATCAACATCCGAATTTCCGTCCGTGTTATCGGTCACATAGCACATGCCGGAGCCATCATAATCGTTAGCGGGATCACCTCGATCACCGCCTCCGACAGGATCTCCCCGCTGCCACTGTCCATCAACAGCAGAACTCGATACAGTCCAGCCCTGGTTGGTCTGAAAGTTATCCTCGAAGAAGACATCCGATCCCGTAGCGACTACAGCAGAGAAAGAACTTGCCGGGGCGTCAGGAGGATCCGATACCGTTCCACCCTCGAGAGTCTCTGCCGTAACGTACCAACTGATGATACTTCCGCAATCGGTTGCCGGAAGCACGACCTCGTACTGATTCGGACTCACTTCGTCCATCACTCCGGGCAGGAAAAGCCCACCGTCGACGGAGATGAACATCGCACCTGTGCCCTGAATCGGTGTACCTGCAACTGCATTAACATTCACTGGAATCGTTTCAGTCTGATTCGGGTTCACAATCTCTGGCTGACCGCTGGGGTACTCAAATGACACATATGCCAGCGCAGGGCAATCCATGTTGTGCGCGCCGAAACCGGCACAAATTTCTTCGCGATGCGGAGTGCCGTTATCGATATTGGCATCATCATCATCGAGAGTTAGCCAATCGATAGTGATTTGAGGTGTAATCATGTTACCAGTGTGCAGCAGTATTGAGTTTATCGCAAGATTTGCGAGAGTATCCTGGTACTCGCCACCGGGATAGGTTACCATCAATTCATTACGTGTATCCCACACACAACCTGATAAGAGCTGTCCGCAATCATGAATTTCGCCGCCGCACGGATACTGCTTTGTATTGTTTGCATCTCTTAATGGTGTGGCACAATCGCCGAAGAATCCGAATCCTGTTCCGGATTCATCCGTAATCAACAACCCCATCACGTCGCCGAGGCCTTCGCCATATTGCCCCTGACCGCTCCCTGCCATATTCACCAGGTGATGCCCGTACTCATGATGTATCACTGTTGACCAGGCGGTATTGGGATAGCCACTTCCCGTAGCACAGAAATTCAGAGATTCATCGCCCGGATCGTACCAGGCATTCCCGGGACAGTATCCATCGTTGCGATTGACATACACGGGGAAGCCCGTCTGAGTCGAAACCGCGGGATAGAACGAATTGTGCTGCAGAGTCAGGTCGCGTACTACGTTAGATTGTATATAAGCATTGACCTGGGATCTGATATACTCAGTGTTTGAAGCATTGTGAGTGAAATTAGCAGGATCGGGAGGGGTGACAATTTGTGTCATGTCTTCCACACTTCCGAGATAATTGAAGATTGTGAAGAACTCTCCCGTCATAGGTGATTCGACTGTAACAGGGGATGCGAAGATCTCCTTGAACAGAAAATCACCGTAAATGTCAGTGTACTTCTGGGAAGCGCCTATGTTGACTTCAGCATACGGCATTGCCATAAGTATCTCATCTTCGCAATGCTCCGCACCGCTTCCCTCGGTCGCCAGTCCGCTCACATTTCCGGGCACATCCTCGAAGATGATCCGATCTTCTTGGTACAGGATTTCGCCGGTGCCGGCGTCGGCTACAAACAGCCATCTCTCGGAATTATCGTTAAATCCCTCAAATACGATGGCGTGAATCGGCTCAGAATTTATGTCGTCATAGCCCGCCCATATCACCTCTTTAGGTTCTGTGAATTCTGTCAAAGTCGGGTGCTCGATACTTACGATGTTCCTCGATGTCCCTATATTGATTCCAGACCGATTGGCGGCACTGAAATCACCCAGATCACGCAGTGCAGATGCTGCAAGAACGACAGGATAGCCCGGCTCATTGCGGACAAGTAACCTGACGTCGGCCCTGAAGACCGGCAGGCCGTCCCTGAACTGCGAGTAATAAACGAGAGTGAATTTCGATTCACCGGTCTGCGAGTTGTACATAACCGGCTGAGTGTGTCTACCGTCAGCAAGACGACTGACGGGCAGCAGGTCGCTCGCCTCGGCGCCCAGGACCGCCGAATAGGCAACTCTGAACTCCTCTGCGGCATCTTCAGGGCTGCTTCCGGAGCCAAATGCCCTGCCGTAGATCCGCGTAATTCTCCCCTCGTCACTTCTGTAAGCATTCACTGCAGGATAATCAGATTGCAGTAGCCTGAATGCCGCCTCAGCCCGGGCATTGCTCGCCGCGGATAGGTCGCTTAGGGCGCCGAGAAGCAGGACTGTGCATAGCAGGATGCCAATCATTGCGGCTGGCCTTGTTCGGACTCCGACGCCAGTAACATTCAGTAATTCCACTCTTCACTCTCCCATAGTTGGTCCCGGTTGCAGGACAGTTAACTGCACGGTTTATCAATCAATTGAGGTTATTTCCTGTAGGGCGACAACACCCTTGCTCATCAGTTGGGCACGGATCATTGCTGTAGCAAGAAAACGAAAGCTGATCCCGGCCAGCAATAGCCAGAAGCCACAGACACCTGCATATTTCGATGAATTGTAACTCAGTCTGGTTGGAGACTCTGTGTCGATGACGTCTGACCTTCGCTTATCAGTCGCGGGCAACGACCTGCAACAGGCGTGCAACAGTATTTCTTCGACTATCCATTTCTCTTGCAAAGTCATGAGTACTATTTCCCAGCAAAGGCTGGTAGTTTTGCGGGGCCAAGCACTCGAGATTGAAAGGCGCGTACAAATCACCGTCCGACGGGCAGTATACTACCGAGAATCAAACTCCAATGAAGAGTCAGTTAAGCTGCTTGCGAACAAGAGTTGCGTTATGCGTATGTCCTTTGCTCATGCACGGATGGGACAAAAGTCCGGTAAGAAAATTATAATGTGAGTGCTTGCCATCCGCTTGAACTAAGATCAATATAATCATTAATAGACCCACGTCAACAAATAGTTTGTCCACGCATGAAGCATGCGAGACTTGACGTTGCATGGTCGCAACAGTATCTGGGACAACCGGCTGCTGGGAACGTACGCGGAGAGCAATGGTCTCACCTTCCCGAAACTGTAGCGGCCTCTCTCATAACAGCTTACGATGAACTGGACAACAGAGACTCAACCTGCTGCATATCGCCGGGAAGTGCCGATTCAAACGTGACCAAAAGCCTCGATACCGGGTGCATGAACGACAGCTTGAACGCGTGGAGTGCCTGGCGATCTATGTTTTGCAGAATCTCCCTTGCCATTGCACGGTGTTGATCAAACATGCCCCGCAGCGCTTTTTCCCTGCCACCATAGTCGGGGTCCCCAATGACCGGATGGCCTGCGTGTGCCAGATGCACTCGTATTTGGTGGGTTCTGCCTGTAACGAGCTGTAGCTCGAGTTTCGCGGCGAATTCGTATTGCGCAATGACATCATATTTGGTAGTCGCAGGACGTGAACCGGAATCGGTCACCGCCATTCTCTTGCGATCCTTCCTGGACCTGCCGATCGGTGCCTCGATCGTACCATTCTCTTCCGGCATATGTCCCCAGATAAACGCAACATACCGGCGTTTTATCCTCCGTTCCTTCATCTCGTCTGCCAGGAATGCGAGCGACTTATCACTCTTCGCAACAACTATCAGGCCGGAAGTCTCCATATCGAGGCGATGAACCAGACCGGGGCGCAGTTTACCGGAGATGCCTTTGAAGTCCTTCACATGATGGAGAAGAGCATTGACGAGTGTGCCGTCCCAGTGCCCCGGTGCTGGATGCGACACCATTCCGACAGGCTTGTTCACTACGATGATTTCATCGTCCTCGAACACAACATCAAGCGGGATATTTTGCGCTACGAGGTGAAATTCCCTGAGTTCAGGAATGACTACATCAATTTCGTCACCTTCATGAGGTCTATATGATCCTCTCACATCGCACCCGTTGACCGTGACATGGCCTTCCGCAATCAGCTTCTGAATGTAGGTTCGGGAGATGTTTGGAAGCTTCGACTGGAGATAGTGGTCCACTCTGCGGAAGTCATCATCCGGCTCAACCAGGAAATTGTGCTGCTCCATGTATGACTCCTGCTATCGCGTTCGTACGCTGAAGCTCATCGATCGGGTTGACTCAGACGCGGAGTAATCGCTAATGCTACGGGCTTTCGGTGCCTGCTCCCCGCTCCAAGTCCGACTCAGGACTATTGCCATGCTGACGACTGAACACAAGAGACAGTATAATTATAGCCATGCCGACAGAAATAGCGGCATCGGCGACATTGAAAACCGGCCAGCGCGTCATGTACAGGCCTACGAAATCTATATCTGGAACATCAATGTCTGCAAAGTCTACGACCGTCCCGAGCCGGATGCGGTCTATCAGATTGCCTATAGCGCCGCTCAGTATGGCCGCCAGCGATAAATCCACCAGCCTGCTCGCACCCAATCCCCTCCAGAACACATAAACCACTACCGCAATCACGACGAATGAAGTAACGATGTGGAATGTATTCGATCCAACAGATACTCCAAACGCGCCCTTCGGATTGAGCACGTATGTCAAGCGAACAGTATCGCCGAATATCGAAAGTGATTCGCCGGGAACGAAATTTGACTGGATGAGATATTTGGTCAGGATATCAAGAAGAAGTAGCAGAAGAGAGACAGACAACAACAGAAGAATGTATCTATTGCTGCGCCGGTCGCGTGACAGTGCATCTGAGCCTAGACCCGTCAAGGTTGTCTCATTGTCTCTTCTTGGAATCGCTCTCTTCCTCCTCTTTACACTTGATACAAAAGCGCGCATGAGGAAGAGCGGTGAGCCGCGCCGTTCCTATCTCAGAATCGCACTTTATACACTTGCCATAGGTCTTGTCCTTAATGCGGCGCAACGCCTCATCAATGTGGTAGAGAAAACGCTGGCTCTTGGAGGCAAACATGAATGTCTTCTCCCTCTCCATAGCATCCGTCCCCTGATCCGCCATGTGATAGGAGTAGCTCGAGTGATCACCCGTAGCCTCCTTGGTTGTTGCATCCGCCACAGATCCTCGAAGGAGCCCCATTTCGTGAAGGACTTCCCTTCTTCTCTCCAGAAGAAGCTTTTCGTACTTCTTCATATCACGGGTGCGCATAAAACCTCCATGAACTATACCTTTTTCACTCGGATAACTGCGTGATGGCCATTAATGTTCCACTCTTGAATGAACCAATCTTGGCCACCTGTGAACGTAGGCTCGTAGACGAGCGAATCTGCAAGAGTCTCTCCTTTGATGTAATCAGCGCATCCCGAAGCTGACGAAACAACCGGCTGCGACGAATCATAAGTCACATTGATCCGGTCGACCACATCCAAGCCGTGTCCCTTCCTCATATTCTGAATCTTGTTGACCAGCTCGCGAGCGAAACCTTCTGAAATCAGATCGTCCGTCAAAGTTGTGCTAATCGCTACTACAATACCGGAATCTCTTTCGCTGGCATAACCATCGCGATCGACGGACTCTATCTCGATTTCGTCGGTTGTGAGAGTGATGTCATGCCCATTCAGCGAAAGCGCCAGTTTGCCCGTTTTCTGGAACTCGCTCAGTGAAGCATCGGATAGCGAACTGATAGCATCTTTGGCCCACCCGATCTTCTTGCCGAGTTTCGGCCCAAGCAGCTTGAAATTAGCCTTGGCTGTCAGCGATGTGACTTCTGAAGCATCATCGGAGAATACAACACTCTTGACATTCAACTCCTCAGCAATGATCGGCTTGAGGTTATCCAGATCATCAGCCGACAAATCATCCGGCAAAATCACCCTTAGTTCGGCAAGTGGCTGCCTGATCTTCAGATTAACCCTTGTCCTGGCCGCGCGAGCAAGATTCACTATCTTCTGAGCTGCGCCCATTCTCTTTTCGAGAGCGAGGTCAATCGCAGCTATATCCGCCACCGGGAAATCCTCCATATGGACACTCTGATTAGCATTCGGCTCGAGTTTAGCAACCAATTCACGGTACAGAAACTCTGTGAAGAATGGCATCACCGGGGCGGCCAGTTTTGACACAGTAACGAGACACTTGTGCAGCGTGGCATACGCGCGGTACTTGTCGGAATCACCCGCCGCCGCCCAGAATCTCCTCCTGCACCTGCGTACGTACCAGTTCGAGAGATCATCCACCACAAACGAGGCGATTGCACGCGTTGCGGGAGTCAGATCATAGCCTTCAAACCTGTCATTTACATCTTTGACGAGACTATTCAGCGCCGAGAGAATCCAGCGGTCGATCTCAAGAGCCGGTCCGGCCTTCTCTTCGAGAAATGTCAGCACAGGCTTCGAAGCATCCCCTCCCCGCTCGTACACCTTGTCGAGATTGGCGTACAGAGAGAAGAACGAATATGTGTTCTTCAACGTCTGCAGGAACTTCCGCTCCATTTCAGTCAGCGCAGCTTGATCGAAACGTGTCGGCAGCCACGGCTGCGAAGAGGCGAGCAGATACCAGCGAAGAGAATCTGCGCCGTTCTTGTCGAGGACTTCCCAAGGATCAACGATGTTGCCTTTCGATTTCGACATCTTCTGGCCTTCTTTATCGAGAATGAACCCGATAACGATCACATTCTTAAACGCTGTCGACTCTTTGAAGAGTGTCGCAATCGCAGTCAACGAGTAAAACCAACCGCGCGTCTGATCGGTCCCCTCGGAGATGAACTCAGCGGGAAACAGACTGCCGAAATTGCCATTGTTTTCGAATGGATAATGATGCTGAGCAAACGGCATAGCGCCGGAATCGAACCAGCAGTCGATCACCTCCGGAGTGCGTACCATCGTTCCGCCACACTTGCACGAAAACGTGACATCGTCAACGTACGGTCTGTGCAAATCGATGTCGTCCGGAACATCCGAGCCGTGCTCCTGCAATTCCTTTATCGAGCCGATCGAATCGAGTTCACCACACGAATCGCATACCCATATTGGCAAAGGAGTCCCCCAGTACCGTTCGCGGGAGAGTGCCCAGTCGACGTTGTTCTCCAGCCACTCGCCGAAACGTCCACTACCGATTTCCGACGGATACCAGTTTACCTGCCTGTTCGAACGTAAGAGGTCATCCTTGTGCTCGCTCGTTCTGATGTACCACGATTTCCTTGCATAGTACACGAGCGGTGTATCGCAGCGCCAACAGAAGGGGTAGTTGTGCACGTACTTCTCTTTCTTGAAGAGAATCTTCCGCTCTTTCAAATTCTTTATGATGTGAGGGTCGGCATCTTTAATGAACATTCCCGCCCAGTCGGTGACTTCGCTCTTGAATGTGCCGTTCGGCTCCACTGCCTGCAGAACCGGTAACCCGTACTTCTGGCCTACGGAGTAATCATCTGCGCCGAAAGCGGGCGCCATGTGGACTATGCCGGTGCCATCTTCAAGAGTCACGAAATCGGCGTTGGTTATGAAATACGCATTCTCAATCGAATCTTTGTAATAGTCGAAAAGCGGTTCGTACTTCTTGTGCTCCAGTTCAGAACCTTTCATCCGACCGACTACCTTGAACTCGTCGTTGATCACGCTGTTGGCGAGCGCCTCAGCAAGAATAAGATCCTGCCCTTTGTACTCGATGCGGATGTAGTCTGCGTCGGAATGAACCGCCAGTGCGACGTTTGAAATCAATGTCCAGGGCGTTGTTGTCCAGACAAGGTAATACAGGTTGTCCTCGTCGGCAGATTTGACTTTTACAAACACCGACGGGTCCGCAACTTCGCTGTAACCCTGCGCAACTTCATGAGACGACAGTCCCGTCTCGCAGCGCGGACAAAACGGAAGTATCTTATGGCCCTGATATATCAATCCCCGCTTGAAGAAATCGGAGAGGATATACCATACCGATTCGATATAGGAATTATCACAAGTAACATACGGCTTATCGAGATCGAGCCAGTAGCCGATGCGAAGCGTCAGATCATCCCACTCCTTGAGATACTTGAAAACAGACTCCCTGCACGCCTTGTTGAATGGCCCGATGCCGTACTCCTCCACAGCGGCCTTCGAATCGAGCTTGAGAGCCTTCTCAACTTCGATCTCAACCGGTAGGCCATGTGTGTCCCATCCTGCCTTGCGATCCACACGAAAGCCCTTCATCTGCTTATAACGACAAACTGCGTCTTTCACAGCTCTGCCTATGACATGATGAATGCCCGGCCTGCCGTTTGCCGTAGGCGGCCCTTCGAAAAATACAAACGGAGGAGCGTCTTTTCTCATCTCATGACTTCTGTGGAAGACATCTTCGGTGGCCCAGAAGTCTAATATCTTCTTCTCAAGATCTGGAAATGAGAAGTCTTTTCTCAGTTCGTCAAACATGGTATCAGTCTATTCTCCTGACCACCGACTCTATGAGCCGTGTCAAGTTTGGTTCAGCTTCCCTGGCTGTTCCCAGTATTTCATCGACGCTCACAGCCTTCATCGCATCAGGAACACCCATGTCGGTTACAATCGAAAAACCAAGTACTCTCGTTCCCTGGTGCCGAGCTGCAATCACCTCCGGAACCGTGGACATGCCGACAACATCAGCCCCGATGATTCTCAAATATCTATACTCGGCAGCGGTCTCTAAGTTCGGTCCCGTCACTGCCGCGTAGATGCCTTTGCTCAGCTTTATTTTCTCGTCTCTCGCACAATCTTCGGCCAATCTTGCAAGATCCTTATCGTAGCAGTTGAACATATCCGGAAAGCGGCTCCCTATGTTGTCATGATTCACGCCTATCAGCGGACTGCCACCTAGAAGGTTTATGTGATCGGTTATCAGGACGATCTCGCCAAGTTCGAACTGCGGGTTAAGACCGCCGCTTGCATTGGAGACGACCAGCGTCTTGACGCCAAGAGCTCTCAGCACACGGACGGGATATGAAACCTGCTGGATTGTATAGCCTTCATAAACGTGAAATCTGCCCTGCATGGCGATGACCTTCTTGCCTGCGAGCTGCCCGAAAATCAGCCTGCCTGCATGAAATTCCACGGTCGAAACCGGAAAATGGCTGATGTCCTCATACGATACGGATGCAGATTCATCAATTCTGTCGGCAAGAGTGCCGAGTCCGGTGCCGAGTATAATTCCGACTTCCGCCGTGAAATCGGTCTGCTTCCTTATATCCGCAACGCTGCGCTCTATCTGGTTCATCAGTTCGCTCATAGCTGCGCTCAAGCTCTCGATCCGAAAAGTGAAGTTCCTATCCTGACCATATTGCTGCCTTCCTCAACGGCGATCTGATAGTCCCCGCTCATTCCCATCGATAGGTACGACATTTCGACATTGGACAATGCATTCTCTTTGACTTTGTCGAACAGTGCCTTCGTGAGCCTGAAACTATGCCTTATCCTTGTCTCATCTTCAGTGAGCGGCCCGATTGTCATCAATCCCCTGAGTCGCAGATTATCCAGTTTCCCGATGTTGTCAACCATTTGCATCACATCATCAGGATCGATCCCGAATTTGGTCTCTTCGCCTGAGGAGTCAACCTGCAACAGAATGTCTACCGGTGTTGTAGCCTTAGCATTAATGGCTTCCGCAAGTTCGTATGAATCCACAGATTGTATCATATCGTACAATTCTATCGCCTTGCCTATCTTGTTTTTCTGCAAATGACCTATCAAGTGCCATCTGCAGGAGGCTTTCACAGCCGGTTTCTTGGTCGCGCTCTCCTGCACTCTGCTCTCCCCGATGTCGGTCAAACCGGCCGCTACAGCTGCATCGACCGCCTCAGCTGGAAACTTCTTAGTGACGGCAATGATAGTCACAGTTGACCCCGTCCTGCCGACCTTCTCCAGGCATTCAGCGATGTCGCACCGTATCCGCGCGACATTCTCCATCAGTTCATCATACGCGACCATGAAGCCTATGAAAATAATCCAATAGCGCTGGTATGGCAACAAATATTTGCTTCGGAAGTTTGCTTCGGAAGGGAACGCGCTGCGTCACCAGGAATTCCGGCACCTATGAAGAACACACTGCAAGTCACGATCCCTCCCTGTGACCTGGAAAGCAGCGACTAGGTCCCTGCGCTAGTCAGGATGCCCCGACTTCCTGTATCTAATGCTCCCGTCTCAGAGCTGAGATCGTGTTTCCATCTCAGTCAACCGAATCGGCTGAGATTATCTTGAATATCTCGCCATCGCCATGGTCGAGAACATGAATCTCACCGCCGGCGTTCTCTCCTGGTAACGCTATTTCCACCAACAGGATGCTAATCTCTTTTGAATATTGCAGGTGCCAACAGAGTTCCGGAAATCCTGTCCTGACAACAATTCACGCCGGGGCTTACTGAGAAAAGTTCTTGCAATTTTCGATTTTTCGTGAATCATTTGAACCAATCTGCCGTCCAATGGTAAAGTGATGTAACAGATTGGAGGTTTTTCGAAATGATAATGACGGTTTTGAAGCTGGTTATGGTAGCCGCCTATGCGGGCCTTGGTTATCTATACTACTACCTGGCTGGATGCGAAGGCGTGTCCTGTCCGCTCACATCAAGTCCAGTGGCGTCAAGCGCTTACGCCGCTGCGCTCGGCACTCTGATAACATTCGGACTGGTGCCCTTATTCCGGAAAAAATCGGATGAAGAATCTGGCAAAGATTAGACTTGGCCGCCGCTGAATCGATCTTATATTAGCGCTGAGGTTTATGACAATGCCGATGTTTGAGTTCAAATGCAGCAAATGCGGGCATGATTTCGAGGAGCTTGTGTTCTCAAGCACGCCGTATAGTGCACGTTGCCCGAAGTGTGATTCACCTGAAGTCGAAAAGAAAATTTCAGCATTCTCTTCCGGTGGATCTCCGAAAACCGGAGGAGGTTGCAATCCATTCGGCTGAGGAACGGGTTAGACTCCGGCGGTCGCCGGACTGGAAAACCATGAAACAACCACTCGCGACATTCATAATTCTCGGTCTTCTGCTCATGATTCATTCATGTGGAGAGAGTTCTGATACTGCAAAGACGAGTGAACAGAGTTCGGTGACTACTGCCGACAATCCTGAGAATCGAGCACCGAAGCTCAAAATCGGGGAACCTGAAGTTCGCGATTATATCAAATGGTATGACTACGATGAGGGAATCGAGAAGCTTACCGGAACGACTAAGTACGGGATACTCTACTTCGATACCACAGACTGCGGTCCGTGTCGATGGATGGAAGATTCTTTGTTCAGCATTCCCGAGATCATAAAGGCCGTCAACAAAGATTTCATTGCAATCAAAGTACAAACGGGACGCAATGATACACTCCACTATCAAGGACGAGCCTTCGCCGAATCCTATCTCAGGAAAATATTCCTGCTGTCCGGATATCCGACCACAATCTTTATAGAGGGAGCAACCAACCAAATGGTAGGTGGTCAGGCGAGCATCATGTATCCGGACCGTATGCTCAATATGATGAGCTACATGACTTCCAAGGCCTACAAGTCAATGAAGTTTGACGAGTATGTGGAGTTCAAGGAAGAACAGCAATCAGAATAATATCTTGATCTGACAAACCGACGAAGGAGAACTACATGAGAGCACTGATCGCGATACTGTCAGCACTAATTTTGATGCTGATCATCGGATGTGGTGGTGCAGAGTATGTATCCCCGGAACCGGAGAAGCCTGCCGTGCCGTTTGAAGCCGCTCGTCCTGCCGGGAATATCACCTACTCGACCGGTGACACAGTCACGACTGAAAGCGGACTGAAGTACGTGGATGTCGTTGTCGGTCTCGGATTGTCTCCTGAGAAAGGTCAGACATGCATCATGCACTATACCGGATGGCTTACTGACGGCACCAAATTTGATTCATCTCGCGACAGAGAGCAGCCGTTTGAGTTTCCGATCGGATTCGGCCGAGTGATCAGGGGATGGGAAGAAGGCATTGCATCGATGAAAGTCGGTGGTCGCAGAATGCTGATAATCCCTTCGAACCTCGGCTACGGTTCACAGGGTGCTCCACCAGCAATTCCGCCGAATGCGACGATTATCTTCGATGTCGCGCTGCTTGGGCTGAAATGACTGGTTCAGTCAGTGGCAGACGTATTATCTGCCGGAAAGCACTTAATATATTTCGTATCGAATCCGCAGGGGTTCGTCCTATCTGATTATCCACAAATTCCTTCAACGTCTGGAATTAGGTTTCTGGATCATTCAGAAACCGTTTGACGCAAGTCTTCGTCGAGTGTACATTGCTGGAAGAAAAAAAGATGTAAATATGCAGAACCAGTTCTCAGAGAATCCATCGAGGCGTGCTCTGTCGCAGGCGATTCTTGCCGCGGTCGCTATCACATTCATATTACTCAATCCTGCCTTGCTGAGTCAGGATAGCAACTCGGGCAGCACAGTCGCAATACAATACGGCGATTTAGTCGATAAATCGGCTATCACTCACAGCGGTGAGACCGTTGGTGAGATTATCCCGAAGCTCCCCCGGTATACAGATGAACTGAAGGGAGTGGTTCAGCAGTATCTCGAGCCATTCTCGATTCTGTGTCATGATGTGCTGCTGTCCAGAATCGGACCTGACTCTCTGCCGCTGCTCAATATTATCGCTCACTATCCGGTCGGATCTGAGCAGCCCGCCTGGGCGGCTCTCTTCCGCGAGGGACATTATCAGCTCTATTACAATAAGGATCTGATTCGCCTGTTCATCAAAGGCAGTGACCCAGCAAGCAGTTTCGAGATTCACCAGTCAGTTGTGAGACACGCAATCAGAGAAGTCATCAACAGCGAGCACACATCCATCAAGAACGTGGAGATTTATGCGTTTGAGAATGATTATGCAAAATCGGAAATACGACTCAACACAATCCCGACCAGGTTTGACGTCGACAGCATTGACCTTGCCCCAAGGCGAAAGCCCATGGATCTGGCTGGAATTGAGGAATTTCTGGATCAGGGTGTCATTCTCAAGGCAGTTGAAGTCGATGAGAATAGCGACCTGCTCTTCTATGGCAAGAAGGCGCAGCCGCAGACCATTGCAGGCTACCCGATTTCGTTATCAGATATTGCCGTGATTTACCGGTCCGTATTCCATTATGGTTACAATGCACCTTACATTAGCCTTGACAATCATGAGGACAACAGATATGCGAAGGTCAATTTCGGCGGACACCTCGAGAATACTCGCGCCGGATACGTCGTGCTCGAAGCCGACAAGCTCTTCAAGTCGCTGAGTACCGGGCTCGATCCCAACACGCATGAACTCATTAAGGCGAGAATTACCGAACACGTACCCGACTTTCTGACGGAGGACGAACGCCAGTTAGTCGAACAGGGTGGCATGGGCCGGACAAGAATTCGCTACTGGTTTTACCCCGATTCAATCGGAACCGTGACAGACGGCAATACAGGGGCGGTGCTTACGGATCAGTTCCTGGCAGATGCAGAACGTATGGATGCCAATGTCGATTTGAGCAGAGCTGTCAGGGAGACGATCGACCACCTAAATGACAATTTCAGCCAGTACGAAAACGCAGAAAACACTTACCGGGAACTAAGCAATATCGGCGGAATAATGGCGCTTGTCATCTGGGAGAGGGAGATGAACATGAACGAAAGAGTCGAACTGGACGACCTGCTCTCCGTGAGACTACCAGCGTTCTCGACTCCCGACAAAACGAAGAAAATGCTCGCAGTTACCGCCATGGCGTATCCTGACGGTGAGGTCTTGACTGACCAAAGTGTCAGAGAACGAACCAGTGTGTACCATATTTCTCATCTTCTTGATCAATGCAGCGCATCCACAACGGACGATGAGTTTCTCGAAATCGCGAATGCCTTCACCTCTGGTATTGACATTTACGATCTCGCCCCGCTCGCTTACAAAGAGATGCGAGCAGATGTGGAGCGCTACGACAGCCTGCTCGCATTGTCAGAATCGGAGGTACAAGCGCTTGTTGCTGAGATAGACAGCATTAGGAAAACGCTGGACAGGAGCGATTCCGACGCAGTTAACCGGTTGAATGAACTGATTGACAGATACAACATCTTGCTTGAGAGTCGCGAGCCTTATCTTTCTGCCCGCAACGAGCTGGCTGATCAACTGAACAATGCACAACTGACCCGCAGGTCTATCGCTTCGGTTGGAGGTGGAATTAGTCTCCGTCCGAGTGACTTCAAGAGAGTGACTCACAACGCCGGTGCACCGAGAGTGAAAGAAATCTCAGATTTCAAGAGCCGTGTCGAGACTGCTGGGGGGCATGCCGTGAAGGGAGATTGGATACGTAGCGGTTCCGGCTCACGAGGGTCACCTCCCCCGGACACCCCCCCACCAACCGGACTGCCGCACCACCCATACGGCCACCCGGATGAAGCCGATAGCCCGCAAGAAGCGATTCAGGTTTCAGCAT
>JAHJOQ010000010.1 GCA_018820315.1 Candidatus Zixiibacteriota bacterium
GAGACCGCGCCTCAAGAATCGAGATAGGCTCCTCTGGGTCATGCTTGTAAGACTTTGGAACGATTGGCGAAAACCGTTGATCCTTGTCCAACCAGAGACAAGTCAATCAAGTGCGACCAATAAGATGTCACGAAAAGGAGCATCCCTGGTGCTATCTCTGGTCACACTGTGATGACTACTTTTCCTCGTGCGTGTCCTTCTTCAACATATCGGATCGCCTGAGGAGTGTCACTCAAAGGGTACTTCCTATCTATGATGGGCACAACTTTGCCAGCTTCTAGAAGTTCCTTTAGAAGAGCCAAATCTGTCTGGTTCACGTTCGCCATGAATGAAACGACTTTTCTGCCCTTTATCTTTGAAATAAGCGGATTGAGAATCAGCGACTGCAAGAGACTCGCGGTGGATGTGGAGCCGCCAACCCCGACATATATGCCGGTTGGTTTCAGGGAGCGCAAAGGCATACGTATTGAATGAAATGCGGCATTGTCAACGATCAGATCGTACTCGTTCCCGCTCCGCCAGAACTCTTCCTTCGTGTAATCAATCACATGGTCCGCACCGATAGATCGCACCATCTCTACGTTTCGTCCACTGCAGACACCGGTCACATGAGCTCCCAGCGCTTTGGCTATTTGCACTGCAAATGTGCCCACACCTCCCGACGCGCCGTGGATCAAGACTTGTTGTCCCGATTGTAATCGTCCGTGATCGCGAAGAGCTTGCAACGCAGTGATCCCCGCGACTGGCACGGCCGCCGCCTGCTCAAAAGTTACGGCTGCCGGCTTTAGCACCAATTTACTCTCGCGAATACAAGCGTATTCTGCAAATCCACCCATACTCGAGCCAAAGACTTCGTCTCCCGCCTTGAACTGAATTACACTTTTACCGACAGCTTCAACCCGGCCAGCCATGTCGGCGCCGAGTATCTGATGTTTCGGTTTCAAAAATCCAAAACCCATGAGTCGGACCAGAAATGGCTTGCCACGCAAAATGTGCCAGTCAAGCGGGTTCACCGACGCCGCATGCACTCTTACGAGTACTTGATTGTCCATCGGATCGGGCTTATCAATTTCCTGTAGTTTAAGTGCATCCGGCGATCCGTATTTGGTGCGTACGATAGCTTTCAATAGATACCTCCGAGATAATAACGAATATGTCATCCACTACGATGATCTCTCGCGAAAGCAACGGAGACAGTCCTGACGGGGATTCCGAGTAGCATTTTGAAGCTCCAGCACCTGGTATAAATACTCTTGACATGTTGCAGCCCTTCTAAAACTCAAGCAGTTCAATCCTCGTCGATTCCACGGATTTCTCCTCCCTGCCGTTTTGCCAGCGCTCTCTTTTACGGGTACGTACCTCATGTTCTACTATCACGATATCCAGCCCGTAGCGAGCAGTAATCTCATGTAAGAGTGACAAAGAGCATGAGGTAAAGCAGCCCGAATGCTCTTCAGCACGAGAGTATCTGTCTGGCACGTACCCATCTCGCCATGACACGAAACGAACAGCCTCTTCACCTTCGAAGCCCATGTCAAACGCACCACTTCTGCGCCACGTCAAATTCAGGTCTTCTGCAATCCTTGGATATAGTCGCAGATACCTGTAGGGACCTTGAAGAATCCACAGGTCCGATTGATAACTGAAGAGCGGAGTGCCGGGCATAACCAGTGTATTTCCGGCATAATCATCCCGGAGTGACTGGATAGTCCGTCTGTGCCAGCCCGGATTGATGAATGGCTCAGACCCGACATCCGGGCTGATCGATTCCACTGAAACACCCCCGTTAATCAGAATGGCACTCCTCATTCGCCAATATGATGCATGTTCACTATTGATCACCTCGATTTCCGCCGCAACAACCGAGTCGCAGGTCAGCATAGAAGTGTGCGTTGTTCTTCGATGAACGCCTTCAGAGCCAAGCCAGTCATCAATCTCGTTTCTCAAAGGTACTTCCAGGACGTGATCGGGTCGTGTCTTCCTCGGCACTAGCCAATAAAGAGGATCGTGCATACGAATCACTTCATAGAGTTTGTTCGGCTCAACATCAGGGATGGATGGGAGCAGTTTACTAATCACATTTTGCAGCGAACTAAACACCAGGTAATCAGGTCTTCCCTCGAACGGAGTGAAGTGACTCTCCGGATCTACGAACTTTCGAACTTGCTCCCTGAACCCACGCTCTACGTCTCCGAGTTCGTTAGATGTTGACTGACATTCAACTTCAACCATCGCCATGAGTTCGTCTGGTTCAATGCCCAGAGTTTCAGCGCACATCCGAACGGAGTTAAGAGTTGTCTTCCCACAGTTGGCAATGATTTGCTTCTCGAAACAATCGGAAGGTCTGGCAAGCTGTATAATCTCTGGGCTTATTTTCACTACTCTGGGCAACGCCTGCCCCATCTTTGTGAGTAGATTCGATAACTGATGCGCAGGTAAAAGCTCTTCTCACCCCTATAAACATTGAGAAGCCTTTCGGAGTGCGGCTGCAGATTAACAACACCCTGATGCACAGCATACTCCAGCACTGCAGCGACTAGTATTCTGCTGCTGTGATGAGTACCGGTTTCTAGTAGCAGGACAAAGTATTCAGCGAATCCTGGGTTTTCCTCAATCATTTCGGCCAGAATCGCCCCAGTGCGGTGTTTCACCTCATATTCATCGGATTGGAGTCTGCCAAGTAACGTATCAACAAGCAGCTCCGTTTCTGTCTTCCCGGGCAACTGGAGAATTCCTGCGAAATGAGATCTTGTGCTTGGTGTATGTCTGAAGAGAGTTGCGAAAAACTCGAAGAAAACACACCACATTTCCTGCACACGACCGTGATTGCCAGATGCAATATCAAACGATTGAATCATCGGTACTGCCCACGTCGTATACATTCCCTTCAGCGAATTATCATACAGGTTTTGCAGAACGAAATGCTCTGTCCAGTCTCGATCGAATTTTGCCACCTGAGCCAGTCTTTCACCGTTGTTCTCCGTGAACACATGACCCCAGGAGCGTTCAAATTCGCACGTGCGCTTACCGTATATAAGAAACTTCTCTATGTTTGAGATTTCCTTCCACTTTAACGCAAACGCCCACAGCATCTCAGAGTCTTCATTACCTAGGGCCAAGCTTTCGCACAGTCCTTCTATATCCAACAACCGTTCTGCAGTCTGGGCAGACTCGATTAGCTCAATAATTCTCTTAAAGATCTTGCCTTGGGCTGTGTACGAGTAGTCACTAGTAGTAAGGGATTGCCACATTTCCGAGAGTTGTTCAATGTCGGCTTCCGCCACTTGGTTACAAAACTCAGCAAAATCGATGGTGTTCCCAAGAAGCGTTACATGCTGAGGAAGATGCGCTTCGCTTTCTGGCGGCAATATGGGTATGTCAGTGATCACTTCTGCACCACAGGCTAAGGCAAGCTGGTTGTAAGCACTCACTAGTTTTCCCCGCTCTGCAGCCGCAACGTCACGGGTCAGGAACACCCTAGCTCTTTCAGTCAACAGTCGAGCTACTTCCTTTTCACCGTAGTCAAACGCCTGTCGGGCAACTTTCAGCATGAGAGCGTAGAGTTCGATCAGTTCATTGTACACATTCTGCACCTCTACTATTGTCTCCAGGATGGCATAGCGGAGGGCATAATTAGCAGGGCAGTACTCAATGAACGAACGAAGACACTCATCGTAGTGATGTCGGTGTCCTTCACGCTCAAAGATCCCGAGGAGTACGGCAGCTGATTCGGGCTTCAGCAAAGCGAGTTCATCGCATAGATCTGGCATCACTGCTCTAACTTCTTTCCAGTCAGTAAGCCAATCTAAGAAAAGAGCTTTGTCTGCTAACTCTCGAATTCTCTCAAGTGCGCCTTCAACTTCAACCTGGTTCTGGTAGTGAAGAGATCGAACTAGCAGGTTAAACGTGATATCCTTGTGGAAACCGTAAGAATGTGATTCTCTGAGCGCGCTCTCAAACACGGCATCTGCCTGCTCCGTATTTCCAACTGACTCCCACAATGCTGCAACAGACAACAGACACGAAGTCCTCAAACCTTCGTATCCTTCATTCTCAATGGTATCCCGCTCTATCGAGTCGGTCATCTCAGCTAGTTCCCGACTGTATTGACTACAATCGATTCTATTGCAGAAACGATTTATCGCCCGCAGTAACTTGTTAGTTTCAGGAAATGCATGGTCATATCCGTGCCAGTATCGATTCTCATAGAAGATACCCAAACTTAAGAGAAATTCCGGCATCAAGTCGTCAGAGACTAGAATGGCTAAGTCTTCTATCAAGCTGCAAACAAGATCGCCAAGCTGCGATGTCAGCACAACATCCAAAACACGAGGCTTCTCGTCACCAGTCATCTTATACTCTATCAAACGCATAATCAGGCTGGGATCCAAGATTATTGGTCGATCGGAGTGGTGTTTTCCTTTCGCAACACTTATCTCAAAAGCAACAATCAAAAGCTCCTTCAAGTAGCTCTTTGGCAATTGCTGAATACTCGCCTTGGCGTTAATCAAATCCTGCTTTAAATCAAGGTACGCCAGAACACTGACACCAGAAAATGCCGTCAGTAGCTGATCTATATACTCATCGGAGACGTGGTACAGGTCTGGAGCCTCAATAATTGTCGCCACAGGGTCGATTAGCGCATCCAATAGAATTGGGTCTACTCTCAATTCGCACCCCTGAAGCAAAACCTTAGTATCCTTGGGGCTGTATGCCGTTGCGAAGTCCTCCCATATACGATGTGCCTCGTCCGTGGCGCCTTCTCTCTTGAGCGCGCAAATGAGTGCCTGTCGCATAGCTGCATTGTGAGGGGAGAAGTTCTCAAGCACTATTAGCTCTTTCACGTATCCCGAAGTTGCGAACTCAGAAAGAGCGTCGATGAATGTAGTGTAATAAAATTCGTTAACATGAGCCGATTCATTCGCGGTCTGAGCTACAATCACATTCTGTAGATACTGCGTGCCATGTCCAGTCGCGACCATCAGCTTAACGTAATTAGCATAGTTGATTTCCCCGCGTGAATCGGCATCAAGATCGACTATGTGTTTCTTCAATTTATCGATAATACTGTCGAAATTTAGCGGGACATTCAAACGCACACATTCTAGAAGTAGATCAGTCAGCCTAGGGGCAGGCAGCTCAAACTGATGCTCATATTCGAGAAGCGCTTCAACGTTTCCCCCTTTGCGTCGGAAAGCCGGACACCGTACAAGATCGACCTCATCTATGTTTTCAAACCTCTGATAAGTGTAAGTATTGAGAAGCCCCAGTCGTGTAAGCTGAACGATATCGCAGGTGCGATACGCGGCTTCAATCCCTATCCTGACATTGCTTAGGATATCCTGCCGTGGAAAGAGTCTTATCACCGCACGGTCTATGAAATCCAGATCGATTCGGTCAATAATATCCTTGTAAGCAGGCAGGTCAAATGCATACTGATTCACATAGCGGTGGCCGATGGCTGTATCTGAATTGGACTTACACCACTTGTAATAGAACTCCACGAAATCCGTGGAGTCCCCACCGACAGTTAGCTTTTTTCTCACAAATAATGCAAGCGAACTAGAACACAAGAGAAATTCACCGTCCTCATATGCACCGGCGTCCAGCATCGGCCTAATATGATCCAGTGCGCCGGGAAGATCAGTGTCACCCACGATTGCTACAGGAATTAGTTCACGCATTCGACTGGCAGTCATGATGAAGCCGGGTTTCCGCAGACACAGCAGCTTGAGCAACTTGTGTGAAGCCATTTCAGTTCCAGATCGCTTGAAGCCAGGCACTCTTCCCCATAAATAGTCATAGTACTCATTGACTTCTCCTTCCGTTGTCGGAAGGTTTTCCAGATAGTCGTCTAGCTCCCTACCATGTAACCTACGTTGAACGATGTCACTAGCAATCATCGATAGAATGAGTGGCAGACCATCCGTCCGACGATGAATCGTGTTACACTGTTCAGTCGACAGAGTTAAGTCACGCCTGTCCATAAGATACTGCTTCGTTTCAGGCTCGTCGGAGATATATTCAAAAGTTGTGGATAGAATAGAATGAGCGTATCCTCTTAATAGTAAACAAGAGAACTCGGGTTTATCCGAGCAGGAGGACACGCTCATGAGGAATAGTAATGTAAGTAATTTGGAAAGTCGAGTGGAAA
>JAHJOQ010000011.1 GCA_018820315.1 Candidatus Zixiibacteriota bacterium
CGTTTCAGTCTATCACGCTCCTCCTTCGATAATCGAACGATGTACTTTTTCATCGACCACCTCCTTGTTTGCACAAATATAGCGCAAACAATTTCGGAAGTCAATGACATGCCCAATAATATCATGTTGACGGGACACTACGGTGACGGACGATATGCCGACGCTCGATTTGAAGACCCCATGCGTACCGGCTTCGTCGATCATGAGCGGCGCATACATTTCGTAAATCTCCCAGCGCAATGCAAGATCAGCATATTCACTCTTGATGGCGATTTGGTGCGCGAGTTGGATCATCCGGGGAGATTCAGCGACACCGATTCGAAGCTGACATGGAACGTGAGGTCGGTCAACAATGAGATAGTCACAAGTGGGATATATCTGTTTGTCGTGGAATCAGAATGGGGGAATCAGATTGGGAAGTTGGTTATCATTCTCTGACGGCCACAAAAGAGAGAGTCGGCGACTATTGCCACCGACTCTATACAGAGAAAGGGTTGGAGCTTCCTCTAATCAATGATCGTTCCGTTGTCAGTCCGTTGTCATTCGAGTTGTCAATCCGCTGTCGATCTGTTGAAAAACCCTGGTGTAAAGCCGTTGTCATGCCCCGGTGTCAACGTGCTGCGCGCCCCGAAGTCAATCCCTGTTGACATCCAAGATGTCAGACCGTTGTCTTAGTGGGGAATATCGGTGTTTTGCAGGAATTGGCAAGGCGGCAAAAATACGCACTGAGGACGTATGCTTTTATACGCCCTTGAAGCCCTTGAGAAAGGCCGAAAGATTTATGTTCTTGTTAGCCAATTTGAGCTTTTTTCTAACCTTTTCGCGGTGTTTCTTGACTGTTCCGAGCGAAATAAAGAGCGCATCTGCAATCTCCTGCGAGGTTGCGCCATTTCTGATAAGATTGCATATCTCGACCTCACGAGGAGATAATCGAGAATATAGGTAGAGTATCTCGTCAGACGTCGAGGCCAGATCCTGCAGGCTGTTCTTAAGCAGATCGAGGAAGCTCCGATTTACTGTGCCATCGCTATTGACCAGCCTGTTCATAGCCGGTGTGAGCACTTGATCCACAGTCTCGGCGATTTTCGCTCTGATCTGCTTTCGCTCGTCATCGATATGCTCCAGGACCTCTCGCAGCGCTATGTTCTTCTCTACGAGCGCCTTACGTTCGACACTCAATTGTTCGTATGCTGATCTCAGGGCCTCGTCGGCGCGTTGACGATCCGTAATGTCTTCTCCGGAGCTTAGCGTCGCCACGATTCTCCCTTTATCATTGACAAGCAGAGCATTGTGCCAAGCGATCAGTCTCTCCTCACCGAATCTGTTCAGTATTGGATTCTCATAATATTCTGCTGGTTCGATGTGTCCCGCCATGAGTTCTTCGAATGTCGCCTTAGTCTCCGTCCTGCTGCTTTCGGGGACGAAGTTATTGAACCAGTTTCTGTTCAGGATATCGCGCTCTTCGAAGCCGAGAATCTCGCATCCCTTTCTATTGATTAGTGTAACCTCACCCCTATTGTTCAGCACCACAAATATTGCTCCAGCGATATCGAGATAGTTTTGCGCCCTGTCTCGCTCCTTCTGAACCTCCAGCTCCGCGCGTTTGCGTTCGGCGATTTCTGCTTTCAGCTGGGCCAGGTGCTCTGCATTTGACATCGCCAGCCCGATGGATCTCCCGATAGAGAGCAGGGTCTCACGTTCACGCTGGTCGAGAGGGTGTTCTTCTCTGAAGATAAGAACCATTGCTCCCTTAACTTCGTCCTGATGCGAGATTGGCACAGAAACTATGGTCACAAAGCCCTGGTCTGCGAGATGCTTCTGAACTCCGGTATATACGCGATTATCTTCGGTCAACTCTGGGGACACCATGATATCATTTTGCAGGACCGCCTTCCCTGTAAGGCTGCTTTCGATTGGCATGGTCTCCGCTGCTTTGACGGTTGCATCGGTAAATCCACGTGCATGCAGCAGCTCCAGTCGGTTAGCCTCCCTGTTGACAGAGAACATGCCGACAGATGGTGACTGACTATAGCGCATCATGGCCTCCACGGCGGCCTTGACGACATCATCAAAATCGAGGGAACGGTGCAGAGATCCGGAGACATCGATCATTGACACGAGCGCCATGTTTCGAGCTTCCAGTTCCGCCTGTGACTTTTTCAGCGCGTCTTCAGCCTTCTTTCGGTCTGTTATATCTGAGAAAGTCGAATAGACCTGAAACGGCTTGTCATCGCCCGGCTTGAATTGAGGCACTGCATTGACGCTTATCCATACCCAGTCTTCTATTCTGGGATTGAATATACCCATCACGACCTTATGCACTTCCTTTCCAGTACTCAGCGCCACTGTCGAAGGATAAGCATCGCGGGTGAATTCCGAACCATCCTCATGAATGGCTCTCCAGCCGGAGTCATGCGATGTCCTGCCGCTCATTTCGTCGAAAGACAGTCCCAGAATCCTCTCAGCCGTAGGATTGACTGATGTGATTCTGCCATCAGCATCCTGATAGACAACACCCTGAGCCATAGTCTCATACAGTGTGCGATATCTCTCCTCACTCTCCCGTAGCGCAACGATTGCGCGTTCTCGCGTCGTGATATCTCTGATTGCCGTAATTCTTGCCTTTGCTCCACCATATTGGACTATCTTGCCGCACGCCTCTACCGGGAATGTCGTTCCGTCTTTGCGCTTACAAACCGATTCATATGGAGAATCATAATCTGCCTCTATCTTTGCTGAGACGTCTTCCCTTTGCTCAGGTGCAAAGAGATCAATCACATTCATCCCGATCAGCTCTGTCATTTGGTAGCCGAAAAGCTCGGCGAACCGCTCACTTGCCTCAGCGACTTTGCTCGCTGTGCTGATCGCGTATCCGCCAAATGCAACCTCTGTCAACTTTCGATATCTCTGCTCGCTGTCTTCAAGAGCCTTATGAGCCTGCTTTCGTTCGGTGATGTCCCGAATGATCGCCAGCACTTCATTCTCCCCGGTAGCGTTCATCCTGCACTCGAAATTTCTCAGTTCGCCAGATATCAGCAATTCATATTCACATGTCTGCATCACGTTTGTTCTCAGAGCATTCTCAATAGCGTGCAAACTGACAGTGGCAACTTCAGGGGGCATGACATCCTGAACATTCTTGCCCAGGAACGCGCGCTCTTCCACGTACAAGTCCTCTGTCGGTGCGATGTAATCCAGAAATGTACCGTCCGAAGAGAACTGGAACATCAAGTCCGGATAAGTCCTGAGGATGGCACGTGTCCGCGCCTCGCTCTCCCGCAGGTCTTTCTCGACCTTCTTGCTGTCAGTTATGTTGCGAAGCGTGCCGATCATTCCGATGACTTCACCCGAATCGTCGCGGAGCAGAGAATTGTGCATCGCAGTTGGGAATTCGGTTCCGTCACGTTTGACATGCCATATCTCGCCTGTGAATTCTCCGGTGTCTGCAATCTGCTTGTTTGCAGCATTCACGGCAGCCATCTGCCCCGGCGTGTGGAAGACTGAAACGTGCCTTCCGAGAAGCTCATCCGGCTTGTAGCCGTGCATTTCCGCAAAAGCGTTGTTTATGAATTGCAGATGACCTTCCATATCGATCACCGCTATCCCTTCGGTACTCTGCGTGGCAATGGACGAGAGTATCTGCGACTGCCTGTCGGCGCTCCGCCTGCTCTCGGATGGCTTCAGGAGAAGCGCGGCCTGCCTTCCCGTTTGATTTGTCAGTGGCACAATCGTAATATCGGCGCTAAATACATCCTCTCCTGCAGCGCTGAATGGGATATCTCTGAAGTGAAGCTGTGTCTTGCTGGAAGTCCAGCTCATCAGTTCGTCTGCACGTGAGAAATCCTGTGAGGAAAGAAGTGAGGTCAACGTTGCCGACTTCAGATCACTTTCTGATCGGCCGAGCATCGAACAGGCAGACTTGTTCACATGAATAACCGAGGCTGAAGCGCCATCGACGACAATGATACCGTCAGACAAGACATCACAGATCAATCGAAGTTCTGGCGCTACCTCGTGAATCCCATCCGCTGGATTTCCTGATTGATCGCTGCTCTTCATAATCTCTCAATCAAAAGAGTAGTTTTCAGGTCTCCCCACTTTTTCGATCGTCTCGAGATTGAAAAGCCCAGGTGGCGGTTGCAGCTCTATGCCAGCATTCCCTTTCTCACAGACAGTATCACAAATTTGGACGGACTAGGCAAGACTTTTGTTGTGTTATTCTGAATTCTGTCTTTCGATCGAGATATAGTTCTTCTGTCTCTATTCTTACGCAATTCATATTGTCAGCGGTCACAACAGACGGGAGTTAATTGGATTACGTATTTGACAAACACATGCCGCACATATTATATGTGCCGTCATGGTCTATTTCTGGACAATCATCGCCTACCTGCTATTGCTGATCGCTGTGGGGGCTTACCGCAGCACTCGAGTCAAAACGCAGGATGACTTCATGGTGGCAGGCAGAAGGCTGTCGGCGCGGGTGCTGGTCGGAACCCTTCTGGCGACATGGATCGGGTCAGGCTCCATAATCGCAGGAGCCGGTCTCGCATACGATAAGGGCTTTTCCGCACTTTGGTTCGATGCCGGAGTCTGGATAGCTATCATCATCTTGTATCTGATTGCCGGAAGGGCGCGGAAACTCGCGCAGTACACCGTGCCTGACATTCTGGAGATTCGATACAATAAATATGCCAGGGTGCTGGGAACGATTGTTACGGTAGTGGCTTACACGGCTATTGTAAGCTACCAATTCCGCGCGGGTGGGATGGTACTGAATTTGATAACCGGCATCTCTGTCGATTATGGGATAATTATCACCGCTGCTTTTGTGATAGGTTACACGGTCCTTGCAGGGATGATCTCGGTGGCCTATACCGACGTTGTCAACGGCATTATCATGATAATCGGTCTCTTTCTTGCCTTGCCTTTTCTGATTAATGATGCTGGCGGTCTCAGCGAAATTGTGAAGAGATTGCCCGAGACTCACCTCGATCTTCTCGGCGATATGTCACTTCTGGAGGCGCTCGGGTACACGCTCCCCACTATGCTGCTCTTGCTCGGGGAATCCGGTATGTATCAGAGATTCTTCTCAGCGAAGGATGAGCAGACGGCGAAAAAATCGGTAGTCGGCTGGTTAATCGGCACGATTATTATCGAGACTTTGATAGTTGTCGTAGCAATTGTTGGCAGGTCGATCTTCAGCGATATCGACGGAGAGAAAGTCATTCTATATTCGGTGAGAGATGCACTGCCTGTCGCCATCGGCTGTCTCTGTCTTGCAGCAATTGTGGCGATCATAGTATCCACGGCAGATTCGTTCCTGCTGGTGCCCTCGACGAATTTGATGCGTGATATCTATCAGCGATTCATCAATCCTGGTGCCTCGCAGAAGCGAATTCTGCTCTATTCGCGGATTGTGGTTGTCATTCTCGGTATCTTTGCATTTGTGCAGGTGAGGTTTTTTGAAAAAGTACTCGAAATGGCAATATATGCTTACACCATGTACGGAGTCGGTATTACACCGGCGGTTATGGCGGCGTTCTTCTGGAAGAGGGCTACTGCTGCGGCGGGTGTCAGCTCGATAGCCGCCGGAATGACGGTCACCATCCTGTGGGAAGCCCTGAGTCAACCGTGGGGTTTGCCCACCGTCTATCCAGCGCTCGGACTGTCGCTGTTTTGCCTTATCTTCGTGAGCTTTGTGACCCCGAAACCTGACAGGGCGAAGGTGGAGCCCTTTTTCGAAAGGTGTTAACTGTGAGAGAGCTCCAGTGACCAAGGAGTAAATTGAGATGTCCAATGAAACCAATCACTATTTCATCAGTCCGGAAGAAATTCGATATATCGAGTTGATGCCCGGGGTAAAGTCAAGAATCCTGACCGGCTTGCTCGGCGAGAAGATGATGATGGTACTGACCACTGTCGAACCGGGCGAGACTGTGCCGTCGCACGCACATCCGCATGAGCAAATCGGGATGGTCTATTCCGGCAAGGCGTCATTTCGAGTCGGAAACGAGGAACGGGAGGTTTCGAGAAACGATTTTTTCTCGATCCCTGCCAATGTCGATCACGAAGCAACCTGCATTAGCGCCGAACCGTTTGTCGCTCTCGACATCTTTTGTCCGGTGCGAGAGGATATGGCTGAAAAGGCGAGAAAACTGGAATTGCCGAGGTAATCGACTTGTTGACAGCGAGAATGTTGCGCCGTTAGGAATCCCTTCCTGACGGCAGGATGGTTCGGGCAGGAAAGGATTCCTGTCCGCGCGATGAGGGGAATTTCTTGGAGGAGGAGCAATCCATGTGTTATCAGATTTCGTTTCGTGAAACTGCGTCAGCGCTGCTTGTGATTGTTGCGCTCGCATATTCTGGCTTTGCTGCGGTCGGTGACTGTGCGGTAAATTTCGCGGTTATTGGCGATCGTACCGGCGATCACATTGAAGGTATCTATGGTCAAATAATCGAACAGGTCGAAAAGCTTCATCCTGATTTCGCAATCACCGTTGGCGATCAGATCGAGGGATATGTTGAGGATGCCGCTATACTGGATACAGAGTGGGCCGAATACGATTCTATCGTTGCCGCGTTGAGTGTTCCGCTCTTTATCACGCCCGGAAACCACGACATTACGAACAGTTTTATGGGGGAGTACTACCAGGCTCACAGAGGCGAACCGTATTATTCAGTCGACCAGAACGGAATCCATCTGATCGTACTCGACAACAGCCGCTACAATACGACAACTGATTTCTCATCGGAGCAGCTCGATTGGCTGGCGGATGATCTCGAGAAGAATCGGGATGCCGAGTATACATTTGCGTTTATGCACAAGCCGTTCTGGTTTGATACCGTAGCAGATGGCAATCCCGATACGCTTCACAGCCTGTTTGTGAAATTCGGTGTGGACGGTGTCTTCTCGGGTCATTTTCATAGCTATTTCAATGGCACATTTGACGGCATCAATTACACCAGTGTGGGAAGTTCCGGTGGCGATGCGGATCCGGCGCCGACCGGCATGCATTTCCATTTCGTTTCTGTGACAATCGACGACAGCGGATTCTCGATCAATCCGATCACTCTCGATGGTGCGGTGCACCCGTGGGATGAGGTCACCGTATACGATGTCAAATTCGGCAATCAGATAAGATACCGGGGGGTCGAGATAGTGCGTCCTCTCGAAATAGGACAAGATCTGAATCTTGAAACGCAGACACTTGAAGTGTCGGTGACAAACCTAAACGAGGGACTCGAGATTTCCGATACGATTCGATGGGATTTGCCGGAGGGTTGGTCTGTCGAGCCGCAGATGCTGCCGTTCACCGTGCCGGTAGGGGATAAGCTGACTGCAGAATTCAAATTCTCGGTCGAAGGCGAATTGTATCCATTGCCCTCTTTCTCATTGACCTATCCCTTTGGTTCGAATAAGGTGTACACTGTCAAGAAGTATGCAAGAGCTGTTAGATCTGCAGAGTGCCTCCCCGCTACAGAAGCCCCGGTGATCGATGGCATTGTCAATGACGCGGCATGGGGCAGCCCGGTCAGCCGATTGTTTTCACCAGACGGTGGGATCGCTATCACAGATCCAGTCAATTTCTATTTCGCATACGACACCGACAATATCTACCTTGCAGCATATTGCTCCGAGCCGTTTGTTGATTCGATGAAGTCCGGGACCACCGAACGTGATGGCATGCTCTTCGGAGATGACTGCGTCGGATATTTCATTCAGCCGGATATCGACGAGGGTAAGGCATATATGATATATGTCAATGCAATTGGCACGGTATTCGACCAGGAGCTTGTCGTCGGTTACGATGGTTTCACGGACTACGATCCGAAATGGGATGGCTCTTATGAAGTCGTGGCCGGCAGGGGAGGGGATCATTGGAGTGTAGAAATCGCTATCCCGCTTGCGCAGTGGGGAGCGAAGGCAGAATCGGGTCAGAAATGGGGAATCAATTTCCGTCGCAAACAACCGAGATTTGGATCTGCAGCCGATTGGCAAACTCCGATAGATTACGCTCCCGATTCATATGGGAATCTGATAATGAAATAGCCGCACGACAGTTGGGCTGTTAGGCAAGTCCGTTGTGAGTTGTAGTCGTCATCGCGAGGAGCGAAGCGACGTGGCGATCTCCGACACTGCGCTGTCAGGAATCCCTTCCTGACAGCTTGATAATACGGGCAGGAAAGGATTCCTGCCTGCGCAAAACAGCTTCACACCGCGCTGTCGGGAATCCTTTGCTGACAGCCGAGTAATACGAGGGTGCATTGGGGCCGCAGCTATGAGCGACAGCAAAAACATTCGGAATATATCCTCGCACATCGGCTTGATCTATGCTGCGGCGATATGGGGATCAACGTTTATCATCGTCAAGGCGAGTCTCGACAATATCGATCCGGTCATACTTGTCGGATACCGCTTCACTTTCGCCGCGCTGGTGCTTGCCGGATTTCTGATCTATGAGCGAAAGCCGCTGTTCGCCCAGATCGGCAGAGGATGTGTGCTTGGGTTTTTCCTGTGGATGCTCTATGTTCCGCAGACCATTGGACTCGGATACACGACAGCCTCGAATTCGGCGTTCATCACCGGACTCTTCGTGGCATTTGTGCCGTTGTTCTCGCTACTGCTGTTTAAGAAGAAACCTGCAATCCGGGATTATCTTGCCGTTACCATTTCTCTAGCCGGGCTGTGGTTTCTGACCGGCGGGTTGGTCAATGCGAATCTTGGCGATATGCTGACTCTGATTACGGCGATGACATACGGGCTGCACATTCTGCTTGTCGACAAGTACGCGAAGTTCGGGTTTGACCCGTACTTGATGGCATTTCAGCAGTTTCTGTTTGTAGGTGTCGCAAGCTTGATCGCGGGTGTCGTGTTTCAGCTTCCGTTTGGTATCGGTACGACCGAAACCGCGATTGCAGTCTTGTTTCTTGCACTGCTGCCAACACTCTCGGCGTTTGTGATTCAGATGGTCGCGCAGAAGATTGTGCCGCCGGTGCGAGTGTCGCTGATATTCGCGCTGGAGCCGGTGTTTGCGGCGCTGTTCGCGTGGACTGTCGGCGGCGAGGAGTTCTCTACATATCGCGCAATCGGTGGTTTGCTGATAGTCGCCGCAATGATCGTCTCAGCCATCCCATACCGGAGGTTTGTGCTGAGACGAGCGTGTATGTGAGAGATGCGAATTGCATTGCGACAGCAGGGTGCAACAATTATCCTATTCCCAGGAGGTGATCGCAGTGGATAGCAGAGCAGAAAACATCACAGCTTCCAAACACATCGCTGTTGTCGGTGTGTCGAATCGCAAATTCGGCGGGGCAATATACAAAGAGCTGAAGAAACGCGGCTATAATGTCTACGCGGTGCATCCCACAATGGAGTCTTTCAACGGCGACCCATGCTACGACAGCCTGAAATCAGTGCCGGCTGATGTCGAGGCAGCAGTGGTGGCCGTATCGCCCGCCAGTGCAGAGAAGGTTGTCGATGACGCGCTGGGGCGCGGCATTAAGAGGCTCTGGTTTCAGCGGGGGTCGGATTTTACGAGAGTAGTAGAAAAGGCGGAGGCGGCCGGCATACAAACCATCAGCAGGAAGTGCATTCTGATGTACACGCAGCCGGTAACCGGTATCCACGCATTCCATCGCTTCCTCGCACGGGTTTTCGGTTCAGTCTGAGCCGAAGCAAGGGCAGGATTGCCCCAAGCCTGCCCTACGCTCTTATTCAATGCGTCAGGATCTCCTCACTGCCGTTCGGACCTGCTCTTCGCTTCGCTCGATCATGCAGGGATCCTGACCTACAAGATGCTCGAACAGGCAACGGTCATGAGGTACAGACAGCAACGCCGCCGCGGAAATCGCGGCGGCGTTTTAGTACGCTCGAATTAAAGGGAAACTTATCGGAGCGTGCCAACATAGCGTGTGGTAAGTTGCTTCTCGCGTGTGCGCGGATCGGTGTAGTCCGGAAGGATCATTGGGGCTACACGGCCATCCGCAACGCCGGCGTCATCAACTTCTTTATTGTATTTGACCGCATGCTCAATAGTGAGCTTGCCATCCTTGAAGGTCTCTTTTATGTAATTCGCGGCGCTCTTGCCGGCAATCCGACCGAACACCATGATATCCAGCAGCGAATTGCCCATCAGGCGGTTCTCGCCGTGGATGCCTCCGCCTACCTCGCCAGCGACAAACAGACCTGGAAGCTGCGTGGAACCATCACTCTTGAATTCGAGTCCGCCATTCTGATAATGCAATGTCGGGTAAATCAGCATCGGCTCTTTCGCGATGTCGATCCCGAAACGGTCATACAGAATGTGCTTGCCGGGGAATTCGCGCTCGACTGTGCCCTCGCCCGCTAGCATCTCGATCATTGGTGAGTCAAGCCAGACACCGAGCTTGCCCGTCGGTGTCGGAACGCCTTTGCCTTTCACAACACACTCTTTGATGATCGAAGCAGCCTCGACATCGCGCGGCTCGCGCTCGTTCACAAACTGCTGGCCGTCGATGTTAACGAGATTTGCACCCGATCCGCGAAATTTCTCGGTGATCAGGATGCCTTCGGCCTGCTCCGGAAACACGACACCGGTCGGGTGATACTGGACCGTATGCAGAAAACAGATTGGAACTCCGGCACGATACGCCATGACGATACCATCACCCGTAGCACCGTAGTGGTTGGTGGTCATGAAACCCTGGATGTGCAGCCGACCGCTTCCGCCGGTTGCCATCACAACCGCTTTGGCCTTGACTACGAGATATTCCTCGGTCTCAAGATTGTAGAGAACAGCTCCTGCGCACTGACCATGCTCGTTGAGTAACAACTCGACTGCGGGCGAGAATTCCATCAGCGTAATTTCGCCGGGAGAGTTTCGCGCTTCGTCGCGGACCGTACGCATCATCTCGGCACCGGTAATGTCAGCGGCGTAATGCATTCTCTTGCGACATGTACCACCGCCATGAATCGTTTTCAGAGTGCCGTCATCAAACTTGGAAAAATTACATCCAAGACTCTCGAGCCACTTGATCACGCCCGGGGCTTCGGTGACAAGCGTTTCGACAAGCTCCGGAGTATTCCCGAAATGCCCCCCTCCCATAACATCGAGATAGTGATAGTATGGTGAATCCTTGTGGCCTTTGGTCGCCGCCTGAATTCCACCCTCGGCCATCATAGTGTTGGCGTCACCGTGGCGCAGCTTGGTTGCGATTATGACTTTCGCGCCGTTGGCCTGAGCGAGCAGAGCCGCGGATGTTCCCGCGCCGCCACCACCGATCACCAGCACGTCAGTCTCATAGTCGATCTTCGACAGATTGATAGCTACGGGATCGACACGGGATTTGGCTTCAAGAAGATCGGCCATTTCGTGGGCAATGTGATAGCCTTTGCTCGGGCCGACTTTTACCTCGCGACGTCCTTCTTCTTTGACGTCGGGGTGATACCGGAGCATCTCCTTGCGTTCATCAAGTGACAGGAATGGAACTTCCTCGTTCTTTTTCTTGCGCTCGACTCTTTCCGCACGGGTGCTCTCTACTACTTTGATCAGTTTCTTCAATTCTTCTGGGTATGGCATCTATGACCTCAACTTCGAATCTGTTCTCGATCTACAGGTTAGCCGCTTCTTTGGGAGTCCAGTCTTCACCAGCGGTGGCCGGCTCCATCTCACGTTCCTGATATGTACTCTTCAAGGCCGCCTCATCCATTGCCTTGAGCTTATCGAGACCCTCTTTGAATCGACCTGCCTCGATATTCGCGACCATAGTCTTGAGATGCTCCGCCGGAATTGTCAGATATCTGCCGTTGAGCCGCCTCGCCAACTGTGCGATATGATACTGCGGCATCTCCGCGAAGCATCTGCTGGCACACAGCCCGCACTGAATGCAGTCGAATGATATCTCGGCGGCTTTCTTGATATCGCCGCGCTTGAGTGCTGAGATATAATCGAGTACCTGCACATCCATCGGGCAGACCTTGGTGCAGGCGTTGCAGGCTACACACCTCATAAGTTCGGGATAGAGTACGAAGATTTCTTCCGGCTTACCTTCAAGAGACTCGAAATCGTATACCGCACGATTTGCCGGATAGAAGGGTATCTGCGTGAGGTACATCTCCGGCTCGACTACTGTCTGGCATGCGAGTCCGGTATAGATTTTGTAATCCCCCGGTTTACGGTATACAGTCGAGCATGCGCCGCAGACGCCGCCGCGACATCCGCATCCTCGAATGTACTTGTAACCGGAGTATTCGATCGCCTTCATTATTGTCAGCGTCGCAGGCACATCATATCTCTTGCCCATAACGTATATGGGGATCAACTGTGCCGCGACTTCCGCTGTCACTTCTTCAGTTTTAGTGCTCATGTTGACCTCGTCCAATTTCTATAGACAAATTGTTGTTTTCATTGTACTCAGGCAGTCGCAATCAGATTTCTATTCTTCAGAAGCTCGACTGTACTGCTACGATTAAGTTCGAAATGGCAGACATCCGCAGGCAGCCCGAGTGCCACCGCAAGAAGCTGTGTGAAATAGAGAACGGGAACATCAGTTGCACCTTCGTATTTCTGCAGCATCGCGTCCTGCCTGCGCCCGAGATTGTAATCGCACAATGGACAGGTCAGCACGAGTGCATCTGCACCTCGCGAAACCGCATCGCTTAGAATATCGAATGACACTTTGAGCGCAGCATCCGGATTGACGAGAACCTGGTAGGAACCGCAGCAAACCGTCGATGACGGAAATTCGATTACTTCCGCCCCGAGAGCATCCATGAACTCGCCGAATATGGTCGGACTATCCGGGTGATCGATCGCCACGTCTTCAGGACGAAGAAGTGTGCAGCCATAGTAGGGTGCTACTTTCAGTCCATTCAGCGGGGACTTAATTTTCTCTTTGAGCTTATCCCATCCGATCTCATCGCGCAGGAAATCGAGGAAGTGAACGACCTTGAGATCACCGAAGTAATCCGGCTCTTCATCCATGAAATCGTTAATGGTGTTCCGTTTTGCTTCGTCGGCTTTCATCAACTCATTGGCGCGGGCGAGAGTGTTGTAACACATCGAGCAGAGAGTAACGACTGTGTCGCTGTCGAGCTCTTTAGCTCTGACAAGATCTCTGACTGGCGCGACCATGTGTATCAAATCATCATCTGCCAGCGAAAAAACTGCACCGCAGCAATTCCATCGAGGAAGCTCCTCCCAATCGATTCCGAGAGCATCAAACACCGCAAGTGCCGACTTTTCGAGGTTTTTAGCTTTCGTCTTCAGCGTGCAGCCCGGATAATAACTTACCTTCATATCCTACCTCACGATGTCATCTTGCGAAAACCGGAAACCAATGCAATCTGCGGGAGATCCACGATCTCTTCAGGTTGCAGGTTTGACGGCTCTATGTGGTTGACGTTCTGGCGCAGCTTCATCTGGCGCAGCATTTCCATGATCCTTGTGATATCCACACCTCTCGGGCAGCGAACCATGCAGGTGTGGCACGATGCGCAGACCCACGGTGTGTTGATTTCCTGGAGAGCTTCGACATTTCCGAGCTGCAGCAGCGCCATCACCTTCCGTGGGAAAGCATCGAGATGCTCTGTCATCGGACAGGAACCAGTGCACGTGCCGCACTGGTAACACTTCATGAATTCCTGACCGCTGATCTCTCTCGCCTTTTCTCGAAACTTGTCGTCTGATGTCCGGCGTGATATGATAAGTGGCATTAGAACCTCATATATAGAAACAGTTAGACCTATCGACTCCAGACGTGTTACCGAAGAGTATCCGCGCAGCAGAATTCTCACCGGCGACGCAATTCGCTATCCGGCACACTGGGAAACCTCGTGAAACCTTTCACAAGGAATGTCGGATAAATACACTTCTCAATATATATAAAAGATATTGAAATTCAACCCTTTTGTGAATTTTCTCACTTAATTTGCAGGATGAGCCTGGGTAGTATGAGGCTCTGTCAGGCAGGTCGGGCATAATCGAGTTCAAGATAGATCTAATCTATTTTATACTAAAAAGATGGACATGCTGTTCATGCGAAGACGCGGCTCAGGATGCTATTGGATGCGGAGTCGCCAACCGCAGAATAGACTGATCCTGAGAAGTATACTATTACTTCTGGAAAAAGGGGCACTCCCGAATGCATGATTGATCTTCATAGAGCTTTAGCGATGCGCCTTGAAAGGTATAATCATGTCAACCACACCAGGGATGCATCCGTCTCTATCGAGAAATCGCTACAAAGACCCCAATGCTGCCCCCGATTAAAACCAGGATGCCGAGAACCACGGCTAATAAGGTTGCATTCACTGAACTGACCTGAGTTCTGTATGGATCAATGTCGAGATGGCGGTCGCCGGCTCGTTTTTCGATTCGTCTCTTGAATCTAATCCGGGTGTCATCGAATTTCTCCACCAGCTCCCACCCCGCCTTAGACTCTTCCTGACAGAGCTTCTGCACTGCCTCAGCAGTCTTGAACTTGCGTGTACAAGCCCGGACAATCTTGAACTCCCAGCCTTTAAGATCGTTACCATTGTATGATGTCATCTCTTCTTCCTCTTTTCTCCGCTGTTCTGCTGCCGCCGCTGCAATTGCAGCAGCCACGGCCCCGGAGGATGCAGCTACCGCACCCGACATACTGCCTCCATTTCTGTCTGTTTCGAACAATATACATCTAATTAGCCCCTAAATTCAATCAAAATGAGATCGTCTGCATCGGAGCTACTGCATATCGATCAGTGATGAAGCTTTTCGAATCCTGTGCCCACCTTACGGGAACAGGATTGGCAGAATAGCATTCTGATAGTCAAAGCGACGATAGCCTCGTCAGGACTGCTGCATGCGGGGCGTTCGCAATGGAACGAAGCCACAGTAGGAAGGGATCAGATTATGGCGATGCAGTCAGGGAGCGATCCTCAAGTCGGTGCATTCATTGAGAAGCTCGATCCTGAATTCCGCGAGATCGCATCGAGAATTCGGAAACTGATTATCGAGGTAATACCTGATGTGTCCGAGACATTCAAGTGGAATCAGCCGGTCTACGAGAGAGACGGCCTCATTTGCTATATAGGATCATTCAAAGAACATATCTGTCTCGGCTTCTACCATGGAGCTTTCCTCGCTGATCCGGAAAAACATCTTCAGGGTGACGGAAGACAACTCCGTCATATCAAGATCAATAGCGTTGAGGACTTGCAGAGCAAACCTCTACGGAAGCTGCTTGAGCAAGCAGCCAGTCTTCAGCTTCGTTGATGCCGGTCACTGAATTCTGAAGTTGTCCAGGTAGACTTCGATCGTGTCTTGAATGTCGAATGCAAAGAGATGAATTGCCCATATCTTTGTCATATCCATCTCTCGTGATACGGGAGCATTTCTTACTTTCTTGAGCGGTACGGAAATCCTGTTGAGCCCGGGTTGAATCTTGACAACGAAATTGAATCTGTCCGGGTAACCTCCGTCATGCCACAGATCGTCGATTCTGACAGCGAGTTGGACTGTTGTGTCAAGCTCCGAATAAGCTTCAAAACGAAAGTAGCTGTATCCTGACCAATCCGGAAACGGTTCATCAATTCGCATTCCGGGATAGGTCGCAGGCAGCATTATCAGCTTGCCGACAGATTCACCGCCGGCATCGATGAATCCGTCGGGTGGTTTTACGATTTCCAGCTCTGCATCGATAACGGTGACGTATTTCTCTTCCCACACGGACTCGAATGTCAGAATGTTTGGAATTGCCTTGTCACGTTGCAGGTCGGCTACAATCCAGAGGGCTGAGGGGACAAGTGTGGCGGCGAGGAGCAGTACTGCGATAACAATCAGCGCAATCCTGAGCCAATCGAACCTGGCGCGAATCTGCCTCACTGCCGGGTCAATTGCCATGTAGAGTGCCAGGAATGATATTGTACCAGCCACATCCCTGATCAGGTCCCAGGTATCGGCGTCACGTTGCTGCGGAATCTGACTAATCTCGGAAATAGCTCCAATTGATACGGTTAGGGTGAGAGCAATCACATAGTGGGCGATGGGGTTTCTGATCCTTGTTTCGAGCACCATCTTCGATATACCGAGTAACGCGAGGGCCAGAATCCCCGACAGCGGAGCATGTCCGGCATTGTGGATCTCTCGCCAAGAATGAGTATCGTGCGGGAGTCGAAGGTATTCAAGAACCAGCAGAACTCCTGCAGCGCAGGCAAGCAAAAGCAATAGAGATACGTACTTATTGATTCTCATAGCATCCAATGACTTACTGTGCACACAATCTGTCAAGTAGAAAGCTTATGTCACCTGAATGACAATCGAGATAAAAGACTTGACGAATGCATACTTGAACTGGATATTGTGCGGTTGCGGGAGTATGCCGGCGCATTTCCGGGAACTCCGGCATGAATGAACCGTTCGGTCTATTCGAAGACCGAGATCGATCAAGGAATCGGAGTTTTAATCTGTGCCGATGCGGAAATCAGATAAATCGCTGAAGGAATCGGGTAGGTCCACTGAGACTATCCGGCGTAAGAGCGAGCATCTTAGAATTGTCGCCGACAAGGATGTGATTCATGCCGGAAGCACTCTTCTTGAGGATGTCATTCTCATCCACCAGGCGCTTCCCGAACTGAATCTTGACGAAATCGATCTTTCTACGAAGTTCTTTGGCAAGAGTCTTGCCGCCCCACTGATGATAACCAGCATGACCGGAGGTGCTGAATTCTCCGAAGAGATGAATCGCGGTCTTGCGGAAGCAGCGGAGCGCGAGTCCATTGCATTTGCTGTCGGAAGCCAGCGAGTTATGCTCCGGCATCCGGAAGTTGCAGATCACTTCGCGGTACGCAAGTACATTCCGAATGGTGTGTTGCTCGGGAATATCGGCGCTGTCCAGCTTGAAGAGTATCCGCCTGATGTTATTGTTGGGCTTGTGGAGCAGATCGAAGCCGACGGGCTCTGCATCCATCTGAATGCGGCACAGGAACTGGTGCAGACCGAAGGCCATCGTCATTTCCGCGGGATACTGGACAATATCGCCAGACTGCTGGATCATCTGGGTGGCAAATTGCTCGTCAAGGAGACTGGCGCCGGAATGTCAATCGAGACGGCAGCCAAACTGAAGTCTATTGGCGTGCCATACATTGACGTTTCCGGATCGGGAGGTACTTCCTGGACGAAAGTCGAGATGTTCCGAGCCAACTCCGGCCTTCTACGGCAGGTCGGATCGACGTTCGCCGACTGGGGAGTGCCAACCGCATTCGGCGTGATGGCGACACGGGATGTGTGCGGCTCAGATATTACAATTATAGCGTCGGGTGGAATAGAAAACGGTCTCGATGTTGCCCGATCTATTGCTATAGGCGCGGATATCGGTGGTCTCGCGAGGCCAATTCTGCTTTCATTCCTGGAAGGTGGTTCCGACGGCGCGTCTGATTATATTGGAAGAATCAAGGAAGAATTACGGATAGCCATGCTGCTGACGGGCGCGGGCAATGTCTCGGCACTTTCGAAGATCCCACGCGTATACAGAGAAGGGCTCCGTGAGTGGCTGTCCCATTTCGGATTGTCTGAGGAGACAGAATAGCAACAATGAAGAAGACTCGTACTCTTAAGAACAAACCAGCCTCAAGGCCGGAGCTCAGAACCTCACGAATCCCGGGATTCTACAGGCTTTCGATCGAGCAGCGCCTTGCGTACTTGGCCAGGACTTTTGGCCTGACAGATGAACAGATATCTCAGATGCGCGATGGAACAGCGCTGAGCGTCGATCACGCTGTGAACATGGTGGAGAATACCATAGGTGTGCTTGGGCTGCCGCTCGGACTGGGACTCAACTTCATGGTTGATGGTCGCGAGCATCTTGTGCCTATGGCAATCGAGGAGGCTTCGATCATTGCTGCCGTCTCCAAGGGAGCGTTGCTGATCAGGCGAAGCGGAGGGTTCACCAGCGAGGTTGACGATCCGATTATGATTGGACAGGTGCAGATTCTCGATCTGGATGATCCCGACAAAGCGTCTGAATTGCTTCTGGAGCGCAAACAGGAAGTGATCGACAGCGCCAACCGTTCTGACTCCAGGATGGTGACAAGAGGCGGCGGAGTCAAAGATTTGGAGACGCGGGTCCTGTATGGTGGCCGTGATGTCGGTCCAATGCTGATAGTACATCTGCTTTACGATGTCTGTGAGGCGATGGGCGCTAACGCAGTTAACTACGCCTGCGAAGCTGCAGGACCGAAAATCGCTGAATTAGTTGGCGGGAGAGTGAATCTTCAAATTCTCTCGAACCTTGCTGATAAGCGGATCGCTCGGGCAGAATTCCACTTGCCGTTCGAAATGCTCAAGACTGAGAAGATTGATGGACGGTCCGTCGCAACCAGAATGGTCGAAGCGAGTAGATTTGCGCAAGTAGATCCATATCGTGCGGCGACTCACAATAAAGGAATCTTCAACGGCATATGCGCCGCTGCGCTTGCCTTCGGACAGGACTGGAGAGCGATCGAGGCGGGCGGTCATGCGTATGCTGCCCGAGACGGACAGTATCGTGGACTGGCGACCTATGAAATCTCAGACGAATCATTGATCGGACAGATCGAAATACCTCTGCAAGTCGGTTGGGTTGGCGGAGCTGTTGATTCGCATCCCGGAGTGAAAGTCCTTCGTGCGATCAGCGGTGTACAGAATTCTCGCGAATTGTCAGGTTTGCTGGCGTCGGTTGGATTGGCACAAAACTTCGCCGCATGCCTTGCACTCTGCACTGAAGGCATCCAGCGAGGGCATATGGCGCTGCATGCTCGCAGCGTGGCGGTCAGCGTCGGCGTGGAACCCGAAAATGTCGAGAAAGTCGCGCTTGAGATGATTCGACGTGGTGAGGTGAAGGTCTCGGTCGCTGAAGATATTCACCGAGGCATGCGAGACACCGTGCCTGAAAAGTCCGGCGAGCATGAACTTCCCGTAAGATCGTTTGCCCGAGGCAAGGTTGTGTTGTTCGGCGAACATGCTACCGTGTATGGATATCCCGGAATCATCTCGACCATTGACCTCGGACTGACTGTCAAAATTAAGAGCGATTCGCACGGCCCAAGGTTCTTGCATCCTAATTTCAAGCAAGCATTTCCCATCCCGAATACGGATAAAGATGTCAGGCTATTTTCCCGCGCTGCGGATGCCGCATTTGAGCTCTACGGATTGCTGCAGGAGCCGATTGCGATTGAAGTCGAATCGAATCTGGTTCCCGGAATGGGACTCGGATCGTCGGCAGCTTTCTCTGTGGCGTTGTGTTCTGCTCTCAGACGATATAAGGGAATGAATCTCGACCAGCAGTGGAACGGCGAGTTGTTCGGTGAAGCTCAGCAGCTTGAAGCCGTATTCCACGGTAATCCGAGCGGTATGGATGCCGCCACGGTGCTTTCAGGCGGTGTGATTTGGTTTCGCAAAGGACCGCCGAGGGAGATTCTACCGATACGACTTCCAAAACCTATGACCGGCATTGTCTGCATCGTCGAACCGGGTGCCCGCACAATCGAAATGGTTGAGCTTGTGAAGAATAACCGCAAGCATGATCCCGAGAGTGTCGATGCAATTTTCGAAGAGATCGGTAATCTGACGGTTGATGCCGGAATCGCGCTCGGAACAGGCGACGCCCACGCTACGGGCAAACTAATGCAGAAGAACCACGACTTGCTTGCGAAACTTGGCGTATCGACGCCTCAACTCGATAAGGCGGTTGACCTGCTTCTCGATCGCGGTGCTCTCGGCGCCAAACTGACCGGTGCCGGAGGTGGCGGTGCAGTTGTTGCGCTGGTCGATCCGGATAAACGTCAGGAACTGATGGAAGAGCTCTCTGCGAAGTTCGCGCTCGTCTATCCTTTCACGCTTGGAGCCGCGACATGATCAGCCGGGTCAAGGCCCGCGCACACGCGAATATCGCATTAGTCAAGTATTGGGGTAAAAGGGAAGGGGCCGGCAATGTCCCGGCAACTCCCTCTATCTCGCTCACACTCGATTCACTCGTAACAGATACAGAAGTACTGCGCATAGATGGCAAGACTGACAGTGTTAGTCTTGATGGCCTTCCCGCCGACGTAAATGCTCACAAAAGAATTGTCTGCTATCTCGATCACTGGCGCGCGAGCGGTCTGATCGACGGGCATTTCCAGATCAAATCAGCAAACAGTTTCCCGACCGCAGCCGGGCTAGCATCGAGCGCATCCGGATTCGCAGCGCTTGCGACAGCTCTCAGAGAGTTCTCAGAGACACGAATCAGCAAATCGGTACTGTCCCGTCTCGCCAGGCGAGGCAGCGGATCGGCTGCGAGATCGATTCCGGGTGGGCTGGCAGCGATGCCAACCGGAACTGATCCAGCCGCGCGCTTGCTGATGCCTGCATCCGATATACAATGGGGAATGGTTGTCGCAATCGCTCAAGAGACCGAAAAAGAAATCGGCTCGCGCACCGGCATGGAAATGAGCCGCAAGAGTTCACCGTATTATTCTGCGTGGCTTGCATGCGCAAAACGCGATTACAGGTCTATGCTCCGAGCCATTTCGCAGAAGAACTTTACCGAGATTGGTCAGATTGCCGAGCAGAATGCACTCGCAATGCATGCCTGCATGATTGCGACTCGGCCGCAGTTGATCTACTGGAATGAGACGACGGTGAGACTCATAAAGAACGCTCATGAGTATCGGAAGGGGGGCATCGAAACGTATATCACGATTGATGCAGGTGCGAATGTCGTATTTTTCTGTCGACTTGACAGCATAGATGATGTGAAAAACGAAGTTGAAAAGACAGATGGTGTTAAATCGGTCATCAAGGCTGGTCCGGCACCGGGAGCGGAGGTGCTCGAATGGGAGTGACATCGGTACGGGTTCCGGGAAAAGTAATGCTAACCGGTGAATATTCGGTTCTGCACGGAGGTACGGCGGTAGTGCTGCCGGTGCCGCGATATCTGACCGTGACAGAGTCGGATCATACCGATCCGTCGAAGTACTCGCCGGTGATTCGAGCTGCCGCAGGATTTCCGATTGAAGAGATTCAGGAATTCGAGTGCGAGCAGAAGCTGCCCGGGATTGAAGTCGATTACACGGAATTTTATCACAAAAACTCTGCCGGTAAAATCACCAAGCTCGGGCTCGGATCGTCAGCTGCTGAGGCTGTCGGCGCGGTTGCGCTGCGATTCGAGAGAGCCGGTTTGTCGTGGGACGATCACGCAGAGATGATAGCCGCGTACGCCGACCATATTCATCGAGGAGTCCAGGGCGGGATCGGCAGCGGCGCGGACGTAGCAACGTGCGCATTTCGCAGGCCGATAAAATTCAAGCACAGTCACCAGGAAATCCTCGTCGATCAGATAGAATACTCACCCGATGCAGACAGACTGCCGCTTAATCTTGTCTGGAGCGGACATCCGGCGAACACGCGCGACATGGTCGACCGATTCGAGTCATGGCTGCGAAGCGGAGATGAGAACGCGGGGAAGCTGATGCGACAACTCAACAAAGCGGCCAGCGATGTTGCCCACCTTTGGTTCAGGTCGAAGACCGACAAGTTGTTCACGCATCTGGATAAATTCGTTGCGACGCTGATAGCGTGTGCGATGGCGGCTGACATACCGCTCATTCTCCCGATCCACGCAGAACTTGCTGATTGGGCGGAAAAGCATGGCGGTCGCGCAAAACCGACCGGTGCCGGCGGTGGCGACATGATTCTTCTCGTAGGCGATCTGCCGGTCGATCAACTCGAATATCCGGTCATTCCGCTCGAATACTGATAGCTTGATTTTCTTCGTGCTCTTGTATGCGGTCGCGATTTGGATTATATTACTGCATCATGTCATCTAAGGACAAGATTCAAATCAGGGAAGAGTATACGCTCGCGAATTGCTGCAAGCCGTCCACCGACGAAGCAATCGTCGGTTATCACAGCTATGGCGAGTTAATCAAGATACACACTAAAGACTGCCCGAACCTTGCCAACGTCGAGAGTAATCGTCTTGTCGAACTCGATTGGCACGACGTTGTCGTCATCGAAGGGTTCACCCCGAATCGAAAATACCTCTCACTCGGAGAAAACGATTTCAGGATTCTCGCATTGCATCTCAAAGTTGGTCTCGATTACTCACACAAAGTCGCGCGTATGCTGCATCTCGAGAAGCAGGAAGTCTTCGACCGCCATATCAAACTGCGAGAGATTGGCCTGCTGAGACGCGTTCCTAAAGTGATGATTCGATATCGCAAAGGTGTTGTCGACAACAAGTGGATCAAGCACAGAAATCACACCTATTACGAGTTGACCGAAGAGGGCAGGAAATTCGCCGAGCATTATGTCGGGCAACGTGGCCGCGACCTCTGAGCGCGGTTCACGAAACAATGTTCTGCGCTGTCAGGAATCCTTTCCTGACTGCTGAGTGAGTCGGGCAGGAAAGGATTCCTGCCCGCGCAAATAGAGTCCCCCAGTGGTTGGCGTACATCCTCGTGCGCCAACAAGAAACACTACTCTATAAATGCCATCCCGATATCGAGCGAGAATTTCTCGGTGTTGTGGTCTGATAACCGCCATGTGAAATCAACAGTGAAATTCAGCGGCGAGATCCTCCTGATCTGGAATCCGATCTCACTATATGCTTTAGGGGAGAACAGAATCAGATTGTCGCCCGGCTGATATTTGTGATTCTTGAAATCTGTCCAGAACGCACCGCCGAATACGCCTACCGAGAACGGGATGTCTCTGATCAATGGAATGCCGCTGGCGATGAAGAGCCGCCTGCCGAAATCGTGCGTGGCATAAACCGCAGCAGCGCGGTTGCCGCTGAAATTCTTCTCACCGAGAGTCTTGAAATATATGTCACTGGTGAGAAGTCCGGCGCCGTAGTCGACAGTGAAGTGTTTTTGTGGCGGCAGGTCTCCATCTGATGCTCCCGTATACAACGATAGTGACGAGAAACCGAATCCGAGCGTGCTCTGAGTTCTGTAGAATCTTGCATAATAGCGCCTGAAGTCAAAGTCGTTGCCAACTAGATCGGGAGATGCGACCTCCATTCCAGCCTGTAGTGTTGAGTACGACGCGGCAGGCTCTCTATATACACGGCGGCCGAATTTCATCAGATTTCTCGAGTCCCAGCCTACTTCTGCCGTCAGAGACCGAAGCTTGCCATCTACGATTGCGGGGTTATCTCTATGCTTCTTCTCCTGCTCAAATACCGCGAACTCCGTATTCTTGGTTACCGAATGCTGATTGTAATCATGATATCCGACAGTAGCAGTCGTTTTCCTCAGCAGCTTTGAACTCAGTGTCAGGTCGAATCCCGTTTCATGGAAGTAGTCGAACGGATCCGATTTTGTCGTAGCGGCGGCGACAGTCGGATTGGCGTCGGGTCCGGATACGATTGTCAGTCGGTGAACGATCTTGTCATGGTATCTTGCACCGAACTTCAGTCTGCGTCTCTCGTGCAATTCCGTGACTATGCCGTAGTCATGCTGCCAGTATTCACCGGTGATCGCATAGCCGGATTTGATGGCCAGGTCTGTCCTCGGCAAAATGTCGCGCAGATTGACTGCCGCTCCCAGATAGGTGCCCTCGACTCGATTGAAGTGAAAGAAATCAGGTGCAGCGGATGCGATATACATGGCACCGAAAGAGAGGCTCAGCAGGCGTTTCTTGAACGGCATAGGAGCTTGTGCGATCGAGTCTATCAACTCATAGCCACCGATCTCCTCATGCGTCAGCGGGATCATCTGCCCCTCATTCCAGGTTGCCGAGTCGACTTCGAGAGCATTCTCCGCGACTTCAAGCACATAATCATCGAATATGTCCTTATCATGTACCAAATTAATGTCGTATTTGTGGAGAGCCACTACGTAGTCAATGAAGTAATTCGATATCCCGGGAATTCCGAGTTCAATGTCGATTTCAAACCTGATTTCGATCGGCATCCAGAATGAATCACGAAAGAGCTCATACTTCTGACTGAAGCGGGGGTTCTTCAGGTACTGCCAGTCGAATGCCTCACTGAACTCGACATCGACACCGACAACATCATATGTCGAATCTGCGATCAGAATCTCTCCCGCAAACAGCGGATGCAGAGCGCTCTTCGGTTCTATCTCGAGCCGGAATACCGGTCTGTTATCTACAAATATCGTATCGAGAAGATAGTAGTTGTAGAAGTCGAGCGCATCCTCTGCCGCCGGTGCAACGACTGAATTCCCCTGGAGGTCCAGACGATTCTGGTTGAAATCAAGCAGCCCGTTTAGCGCGCCGGTACCCTCGACACCCTTGACATTCTGTGAGTGCCTCTGGGCATTCACAATAGTCTTATACTTGCCCGGCTGCTCCCAGTACGATTTCTGCTGTGACTCGTTGATGAAAGCGATGCTGGTCGAATCATCTTTACCCTCTTCTCGGATCACCATCTTGGTGTAGGCTTCGAACGTGTAGCTTTGAATCCGCGAGAGAATCTCCGCTTTCCGCTTGATAGCTTCAAGAATAATCCTCTGGCCGGGACCGTAGGCGCGCGCCGACACGGTAATACCGGGCACCTCAATTCGCGAAGGTTTGAGACGAATGTCGTATAATACTGCCGTATCAGGAATCTCGACTGCCAGTTTCTCGGAGTAATAAGCAAGATGGCTGAATTTCAACTCGTAACTTCCACGTCTTAGTCTCAGACGATACTCACCATCTTTGTTCGCCGAAATCGACTGTCCCGAAATATCGTCGCGAACAGTAGCATATGAGATGGGCTCTCCGGTATTGGCATCGAGGATAGTCCCTTTGATTGTACCTGCCAACGCTGTCGCGCCTGGAAGTAAGATGAATATCAGTGCCGGCAGGATGGCTGCCATCGCAATTCTGAACGTCCTGAATCTGTCCATCTGGAGTCCCGTCACCTTCCTAATCGTGTTTCAATCTATCATCCAGTTAGGGACTTATACGTGGAGTCACGGATAGGTTTTCATAAAAAACAGACACGCTGACCACAAGCGAAAAAACAAATAGCCCCTTCCATTACAGAAGGGGCTTGAAGTTTGAGTCAGTTTGTCGGTTTGCCAGATATCTTAATATCTGCGGTAACCTTCGCCGCCGCCGCCTCTGCGTTCTCTGTTTCTCGGCGGACGAGCCTCGTCAACTCTCAGGGTGCGCCCTTCGAAATTCGAGCCATCGAGAGCTTCCTTCGCGGCTTCTGCCTCGGTCGAGCTACCGAGTTCAACAAAACCAAAACCTTTGCCTTCGATGACGTTAACCGAACGCACTTCCCCGTAGGCGCCAAACAGCTCCTGAAGCTGTTCGTTGGTTACTGAATAGGCAAGATTACCAACGTAGAGCTTACTACCCTGCACTCCAACCTCCGTGAAAGAATAGTTGTACTGTCTAATACTGTTTCATTCGGGGGCAGAAATGACGTCGGTTCTCTTGATCCGCCAGCGAAAACATTATTAAACGAGCGTACCAAAGCATTAATGCACAGATATTTTAGCTCACAATGGCGATTCTGTCAAGGGGAAATTCTCGGAATTGGCAGCAGGAAAGAGAGTTAGGTGGCGGATTCTGACAGGGCAGGTGCTGTCATCCTCGCCTTCAGGCTTGTTGAGAAACCTTTGAAATCGTCATTGCGAGCGACCAGAGGGAGCGTGGCAATCTCCGCATTTCAGGATAGCATCGATTGACATAGAGATCGCCACGTCGCTCGAAGACTCGCTCCTCGCGATGACGGGTTTTGTACTTGCAGGACTTCTTCAACAAGCCTCTTCGCGGGAATGGCACGGTTGGACGGGAATGACATTGGTAGGTGTCGATGCGCGATCTGAGAGATTACTTCTTGCCGAGCAATCCATCCATCGAATACCTGCCCGGTCCGGCAATCAAGATGGCTGTGTAGGAAGCGAGATACATCAACGCCAGTTCTTTCTTACCGAAAGGATCATCGCTGTGGATCACGAGCGCCGCCATTAGCATCGTAAACGCCAACGGAATCACAACTCCGCGTGTCAGCAATCCCAATATGAGAGCGAGTGAGCAGAAGAACTCGGCGGATACGGTGAGTGAGAGAGAGAGTTGGCTGCCGATTCCGAGCGGGTCGGAAAAACTGGATGCACGCTCTGAGAAAGTCGTCAGCTTTCCCCACCCATGACCGAATGCCATCGTCAAGCCGATGCAGACTCGCAGTATCAGTAAGCTGACTGATCCGGCAACCGATGTGTTTGTTATCTGCTTGCGACTCAGAAGCCAGTCTATCACACTCTTCATCGACCCATCCTTCATGTGTAAGCGTTATTGAACGTGTTGCTATTACAAACAGAATCGATGCAGAATTGTTCATGCGGATATGTGGGTTGCGCAATGTCGTCAGGAAGGGGTTCCTGACGACGCAGTAAATACGCCCATCGTCGTCATCGCGAGGAGCGAGTCTTCGAGCGACGTGGCGATCTCTATGTCAATAAAGGCTATTGTGAAAGGTTGAGATTGCCACGCTCCCGTTGGTCGCTCGCAATGACGAATTCAAGGGCTTTCCAACAGGCTCTTTGTCTGGTGTGTCGAAACCACGCTCTGCGCTGTGCGCCTCGCTCAGTGGTTTCTAGCAACCGAGGTTATCAGAGTCGGTGCACATACATGTGCACCGACCATAATACGATCTACTGTTGCTGCTTCTTCTGAATTCTTGCCCAGGTGTCTTTGAGAGTCACCGTGCGGTTGAAGACAAGCTTGTCATCTGTAGAATCGGGATCGACGCAGAAATAACCGAGCCGTTCGAACTGAAATCTATCGCCCGGCTTTGAGCCTGCGATAGAAGGCTCCAGACGGCAAGATTCCAACACCTCAAGAGAGTCCGGATTCAAGTAGTCTTTGAAATCCTTGCCTTCTTCGACTGCCAGCGGATTCTCTTTTGTGAAAAGTTGATCGTACAGCCGCACCTCAGCCTTGATAGCATGCGCCGCCGAGACCCAATGCATGGTTGCTTTGACTTTGCGGCCATCAGGTGCCGATCCGCCTCGCGTCGCCGGATCATACGTACAGTGCAACTCGATTATCTCGCCAGTCTTATCGTCTTTGACAAAACTCTCGCACGTGATGAAATACGCATACCGCAACCGCACCTCGCGACCGGGAGAAAGTCGGAAGAACTTCTTCGGCGGATCTTCCATGAAATCATCACGCTCGATATAGAGGACTTTCGAGAACGGGACTTTGCGCGTCCCGGCAGCTTCGTCCTCGGGATTATTGACGGCATCAAGCTCCTCGACTTTGTCATCCGGATAGTTGTCGATCACGACTTTCAGAGGGCGCAGAACACCCATCACTCGCGAAGCGGTTCTGTTCAGGTCTTCGCGCAGAGTATGCTCGAGCAGCGCCAAATCAACCATACTGTCTCTCTTCGAAACTCCGATACGCTCGCAGAAGCGCCTGATCGATTCCGGCATATATCCAAGCCGGCGCATACCCGACAGCGTCGGCATGCGCGGATCATCCCATCCGCTGACACGTCCGTCCTCGACCAATAGCAGCAGTTTCCGCTTTGTAACCACCGTGTAACTCAAATTGAGGCGTGCGAATTCGATTTGCTGCGGATGGTGCACTCCCAACTGATCGAGAAACCAGTCGTAGAGCGGCCTGTGATCTTCGAACTCGACCGTACAAAGCGAATGCGTAATGCCTTCTATCGAATCAGAAAGGCAGTGAGTGAAATCATACATCGGGTAGATGCACCACTTGTCACCGGTGCGGTGATGCGATGCATGAACAATGCGATAGATCACCGGGTCACGCATGTTGAGGTTGCCTGACGACATGTCGATCTTAGCTCGCAGAGTACGCGACCCGTTCGGAAACTCTCCGGCACGCATGCGTTCGAAAAGATCAAGATTCTCCTCGACCGAACGATTGCGGTCGGGGCTCTCTTTGCCCGGCTCCGTAAGAGTTCCGCGATACTCTCTGATCTCATCGGCGTTTAGATCGCAGACGTATGCTTTACCGTCCTTTATCAGTTGCACAGCATATTCATATAGACGCTCAAAATAGTCCGAGGCGAAATATAGCCGATCATCCCAGTCCCAACCAAGCCAGCGTATGTCCTCCTTGATCGAGTCGACATATTCGACATCCTCTCTCGTCGGATTTGTATCGTCGAATCTCAGATTGCAGAGACCGTTGTAGTCGGCAGCTACACCAAAATCGATACAGATTGCCTTGGCATGGCCAATGTGCAGATATCCATTCGGCTCCGGTGGAAAGCGCGTGTGTACTTTGCTGTCGTTCCTGTTATTCTTCAGATCTTCTTCAACGATGGTCCGGACAAAATCGAGTCCTGGGCCAGATTCCGTATTGCCCGACTCCGCCGAATTCTTCCTCGCCGTTGATCTGTCATCATCAGAGTTCTTCGATTTCATGGCCTTTCTCGATTCAGGAGAATGTTTATCGCTGCCGTATATTTCATAATGAGACAACCCGGCGGCTCTATTGTTCCAAGTGTCAGAGTACGAAGCTAATACAAATTGGTTGCTCCTTCAACCCCAATCTTCAGGACTCGGTAAGATATATCTCGGTTTTCGATTCGAGCATCCGATAACGTAAATACGACCGGAACAAATATTTGAGAAACCGGTTACAGCTTCACGAAGAGGGGCACACTCCGCGAACGACATCCAGACAGTCAAAACATGTATTGTGAGGTGCTGGAAATGAAGGCAATATGGAATGGTGCGGTGATCGCCGATTCCGAAGATACTGTCGTTCTTGCTGGCAGCAGTTATTTTCCGCCGGAGTCAGTAAAAAACGAATTCCTGAGAAAGAGCCTGAGAACATCAATATGTCCATGGATAGGCGAGGCCACGTATTACGATGTGGTTGTAGATGGAGTTGCGGTGAAAGATGCAGCCTTGTCTTATCCGGACCCGAAACCGAAAGCAGTCTGTGTTCGAAATTACATAGCGTTCTTGAAAGGCGTGCAACTGGTTCTGTAGTCAGTCAGCATACAGCAACGGGCTATTCGATTGTTGCGGAATCGCTCGTGATGTCGTACTTCTTCATTCTATAGATGAGCACATGACGTGGCATCTTCAAGTATTTGGCTGCTTTGGTTCTATTCCAACCGCAGTTGTTGAGGGCATCGACTATGATCTTCCGGGTCGCTTCGTGATAAGTCAGTCTTTCCGGCTGGAGACTCGTACGCTCCGACGCACCGCCCGGTTTTGACATATCGAAATCATCAGGCAAGTCGCGGATTGTCAATGTATCCTCACCGCGCAAAATCACCATCCGCCCGATCAGATTCTCTAGTTCTCTGATATTGCCGGGCCAACTGTAGTTCGAGAGCGCTTCAACGAGGTCATCTTCGATACCGACAGGTTTGTCAGGACTATGCTTCCTCAGGAACTCCCTGATCAAAAGCGGTATGTCTTCTCTTCTCTCGCGAAGACTCGGTACATGCAGCGGGATTACATTCAGTCTGTAATACAAATCTTCTCTGAACCTTCCGTTGTCGATCGACTTCTTGAGATCGACATTTGTCGCAGCGATCACTCTGACATCGATATTGATCTTTCTCTCCGATCCAACCGGCTCGATGACTCGCTCCTGCAACACCCGGAGAAGTTTCACCTGCAATTCGGTTTCGAGTTCGCCGATCTCATCGAGCATGATTGTGCCGCCATCTGCGAGTTCGAATTTCCCTCTCTTATCACGGATAGCGCCGGTGAAGGCGCCTTTGACATGGCCGAACAGCTCCGATTCGATCAGGTCTCGTGGAATCGCGGCACAGTTGACTGCAACGTATTTCTTCGTAAGTCTCGGACTGAGATGGTGAATCTGCCGTGCAATCACTTCCTTGCCGGTGCCGGACTCTCCGGTCAACAGCACTGTAGCGTCATACGGCGCGATCTTCTCAACAGTTCTCATCAGCTCCTTGTATGATCTGGATACACCAACGATGTGCTTGAATTCGTCGCGCCCGCGCAGTTCTTCTCTGAGCTGCTTGTTTTCATCTTCGAGATTCCGAAACTTAAGAGCCTTTTCAATCGCCACGAAGAGCTCATCGTCATCGAATGGTTTCGTGAGATAATCAAACGCACCGAGTTTGACCGCCTTAACCGCCTGTGAAACGTCAGCGAACGCAGTGATGAGGATTACTTCGAGCTCAGGCTGGACTTTCTTTGCCCTCTCCAGAAGCTCGATGCCGTTCAGCTTCGGCATTTTCATATCCGTGAGAAGCACATCATAGCGGCTTTTGCCCAGCTCATCGAGCGCAACCTGCCCATCGGCAACGGCGGTCACATCAAACCCCTTGCGACGGAGCTTGAATTGAATCACGCGCCTTAGGGCGTCGTCATCATCTGCAAGCAACACTCTGACAGCCATTATGTCTCCTCGGATGGCGGAAACGAAATTCTAACCTCGGTACCCTTTCCCGATTTGCTCTCGATCCGTATCGCGCCGCCGTGGTCGTCAACAATGCTCCTTGCGATCGCAAGACCGAGACCGGTGCCTGCCGACTTGGTAGTATAGAACGGTTCGAACACTTTCTCCAGATCAAGCTGGTCAATCCCTTGTCCCGAGTCTTTGACGACCAGTTCAACGCGGTCTCCCGAACCGACTGCGAGCTTCACCTGAATCGTCGAACCCGAATTTGACGCCTCCAGAGCGTTGAGCATGAGATTCAGCATTAATTGGTGGATTTTTTCGGCATCGCCTTTGATGTGAATACTATCTGTAATCACGACATCTGTTGCCACGCCTGCTGACTCAATTTGCGCATCGATTTGACGCAGACTTGCCACGACTGTTTTGCTGAGATTGATGCTTGTGAGTTCGGTCTTCCTCGGTCGCGCGAATGTCAGAAAGTCTCTAACCGTGCCGTCCACCCTCCTGATTTCCTTGAATGCAATCTCTCTGAATTCGTCCCTATCATTAGAGGGTGTAGTCTCGTCGGACATTATTTCGAGAGCGCCCTTGATCGAGGCGAGCGGGTTCTTGATCTCATGAGCAACTCCGGCCGCCATCCGGCCGATTGTCGAGAGCCGCTGCGCGCGTTCGAGTTCTAATTTGGTCTCACCGTGGCGACGGCGGATGTGCAGTTCCCGTTCGGTCAACGCTCCGGTCAGCAGAGCGATAGCAAAGTAGAAAACGATTTCGACCAGTTCACCGGAAAGATCAGTAGGATGCTGTCTGGGCAGAAAGATAAATGGCATCACTGCAGCCGATATGATTGCTGCAGTCACGAGTCCCCCTCGCACGCCGAACCAGACAGCGGCTATCGCGATCGGGATATAGCAGAATCTGCCATGGATAGCATGTATCCAGCCTGCGTGGCCAAAGATATTCTCAAGTACCAGGCCGTAGTGGATCGCAAGAGTCAACGCGACCAGCAGGCCGAGGAAACCTATCTTGTAATACTTGACTTTCAATGCTACTTTGGTCAGATCATCTCCCATGCATCACAGTGATAGTAAATTCTGTGCCAGAAGATCAATACACTCGCCAGGGTCTCTCTATGATCTTTCCTGCATGTGTGTTGAAGGGGCCCAGACATCGTCATCTCTGAGAGCGAAGCGTGGCAATCTCCACGTTCACTATAGCTTTGATCGACATTGAGATCGCCACGTCGCTCCACTCCTCGCGATGACGGATTTTGCGATGCGCATGACCGTTTCAACCAGCCCGCGCGCAAGCCTCCTGCAAGGGCAACCTCTCGGATCTGTATCTCAGCTGGCAACTCTATCCCTCAATATTGAAGAAAAATGAACAATATTCTGTACTCAATCAACAATATTCTTCACTCTACAGTTCCTCGATAGAATAGTAAATTCGTAACCCATTGATATACAACGGATATTGCAGCGATTCTTGTATTGGCACGCTTGTTGATCTTATGTCTTGGCGTGATGAGATACGCAATATCAAGAAGACTGGCCTCTGCATTAGTTTTGGCTCTCGCAGTCATCAACTTCGGCTTGGCCGATACGAGTGCCGCGTCGGAGAAAGATGATGCGATGGCACTCGCGAGAGAAACCGGTTCCGGCTACTCCGATTCGAAGGCAGCGATGCTTCGACCGGGTGTATCACTCAACGATTTTCTCATCTACGGTGCACTCAACAATCCCGGTCTGAAGGCAGCTTATTACAATTGGGTTTCGGAGTTGGAGAAGGTCGCTGTTGTTGGAGGATTGCCTGATCCGACCGTCTCATACGGTTACTTCATAAAGAATGTCGAGACGAGAGTCGGCCCGCAGAACCAGCGTTTCGGGATTAAGCAATCAATACCATGGTTCGGAACACTCGGGAAGAGGGGAGATGCCGCATTCGAGTTGGCACAGGCAGCGTATCAGAATTATCAGTCCGAAAAGCTGCGGCTTTTCTATAGTATCACCCGTGCCTATAACGATTACTACTATCTTGGAAGAAATGTCGAGATTGCGTCAGACAATTTGGAGTTGCTCAAACTCTGGGAGTCTGTTGCGACGACCAAGTACAAGGCTGGGATCAGTCCGTACGCCGATCTCATCAAGATCCAGGTGGAGCTCGGAAAGCTCGACGATCAATTGACAAGCCTGGAGGAGATGAAGCGACCGCTGGAGTACAAGCTTCGCTCGGCGTTAGGGCTTCCTGACTCGTTGCCCCTGCCTGCTCCGACCTCAATTGCAAACAGCGAGTTTATTGCAGAGAGAGATTCTGTAACGATCTGGGCGCTCCGGCACAATCCGAACCTGAATGCCCTAAATCATCTGTTGAGCAAGGAGAAAATAGAGATCAGCCTTGCGAACATTGCACGTCTGCCCAATTTCACACTGGGAGCCGACTACATAGAGACGGGCGAGGCAGTGAATCCGGGGCTCGCTGAGAGTGGAAAAGATCCATGGATGGTCAGTGTTAGTCTCAATGTGCCCATCTGGTTCGGCAAGAACAATGCCCGCGTCAGGCAGGCTCAGGCGCGCAGAGATGCCGCCGAGAACCGGCTCGCAGACTCCAGGAATCAGATCGAAGCATATATCAGCCGGGTGTTGTTCGAATATGAAGATGCTGTCAGGAAGATCGGATTGTATGAGGATGGTCTGATTCCGAAGGCGGAACAATCTCTTAACGCATCCTATACCGCTTACCAATCTGGTGAATCAGATTTCCTGAACCTCCTCGACGCACAGCGCGAGTTGCTTGAATTTCAACTGAATCTCGAAAAGGCGAGAACTGACGCATCCACAAAACTAGCAGAAATCGAAATGACAATCGGAAAAGACATAAGTAACCCAATCAGTAAATCTCCAATCAAGTAGCGAAAGGAAGACTGCTATGAGAAAGTCCCAAATCATGATTCTGATGCTCTCTATGTTTGCTCTTCTTGCAGTATCTGCATTTGCAGGAGAGGTAAAGAAAGAGAGTGCGGAGAAGAAGCCGATCGAGCTGCATGCTCAGACTCTTTGTCCGGTGATGGGCGGCAAGGTTGATTCGACGGCATATACAGATATTCAGGGACAGCGCGTGTACCACTGCTGCCCGGCATGCTCAAAGACTCTGAAGTCTGATCCTGACAAGTATTTCAAGAAGGCTGCCGCTGAAGGCGTGCTCTTTGAGAATGTTCAGGCGACCTGTCCGGTGTCGGGTAAGGAGCTCGGCGAAAAGAGCGTGTTCACAGATTACGAAGGCCGTCGCGTCTATTTCTGCTGTGAAAAATGCCCGGTGGAATTCGCCAAAGATCCGCAGAAATGTCTGGCCAAGCTCGATCAACCGGTAGAGACCGAAAAGGCGAGCAAAGCAGAGAAGACACAGAGTCACGAAGGACATGATCACTAATATTTTGTTGCAGGTAGGGAGAAAGCGATGACAGACTCAGATAAGAAGAGATTCTCAGACTGGATATCACTCATACCACGTCGAGGTGCGGGCCTCGTCGTATTTATCCTGATAGTCGTCATTGCTTTCTCCCTTGGTCTTATGCTTTCCGGTGGCGACGACGGACAGCTTGCGCAATCAGCAGTGCACGATCACGATGGCGAAGTCGCCAAGCAGCCCACCATCTGGACATGTTCGATGCACCCGCAGATCAAACTCCCGAAGCCGGGCAAGTGCCCGATTTGCTTCATGGATCTCATTCCGCTTGAATCTGGCTCCGGTGACGGTCTCGATCCGAATCAACTGAGAATGACAGAGGCTGCCAAGCAACTGGCGCGTATCGAGACAACACCCGTCGTGCGCGATTATGCGTCAGCCGAAATCAGGATGGTCGGCAGGATAGCGTATGACGAGACCAAAGTAGCCGTCATTTCCGCAAGAATTCCGGGGCGTATCGACCAGCTCTACGCCGACTACACCGGCCTCAGGGTTGCGAAGGGCGATCACTTGGTGAAGCTTTACTCGCCGGAACTTCTCAGCGCGCAGGAGGAACTGATTCAGGCAAAGAGAAGCGTCGAGGGACTGCGCGTCAGAGGTGGAGTGCTCTTGTCGACGGCAATCACTACTCTCGATGCAGCTCGCGAAAAGCTGAGCCTCTACGGCCTGCCCAAATATCAGATCGACGAAATCGAGGAGAGAGGAACAGCCGCTGAGAATTTGACAATCTATGCCCCGATCGGTGGTACCGTTATTCACAAGAATGCAACCGAAGGAATGTATGTTCAGACAGGAACAGATATCTACACGATTGCCGATTTGAAGAAGCTCTGGGTTCTGTTCGATGCCTATGAATCCGACCTGCCATGGCTTCGTATTGGACAGACGGTCAAATTCGCGTCACCATCATTCCCCGGTGAACAATTCGACGCAACGATTTCATTCATTGATCCAATCGTAGATCAGAAAACCCGTACGATCAGTGTGCGCGCGATAGCAGATAATACTGGTGATAGACTGAAGCCCGATATGTTCGTCAGCGGTGTTGTTAAGTCAAGTCTCGATGAGCATGGCAAGGTTGCCGACCAAAGCGATCGAGCACTTGTAATTCCGGCATCGGCACCGCTTCTCACCGGCAGCAGGGCAATTGTATATGTTCAAGTATCGGATGACGATGGTCCGGTGTTCGAAGGACGCGAGGTCGTACTCGGACCGAGAGCCGGTGAGCTCTACACCGTCAAATCGGGATTGGTCGAAGGAGAGCTTGTTGTCAGCAACGGCGCCTTCAAGATCGACAGCGAACTTCAGATACATGCAAAACCGAGCATGATGTCGCCTTCCGGAGGAGGTGCGCTGCCGCATGAGCATGATCAGTCAGCACCCATGGCTGCAGATATGATGGATCCCGAGGCTGTGTCGCACATAATAGAATCTCCGGCATTGGAGACTCTAACTCCCGTCTTCGATGCTTACTTCGAAGTGCAAATGGCGCTGGCATCCGATGATCCAGTGGCTGCATCAGAATCATACGCGAAACTCAGGGGAGAGGTTAGCTCGGTCGATATGTCGCTGTTTGATGGGGAAACACACATGCAGTGGATGTCACTCTCGGACAGCATCGTCACCTACTCCAGGAAGGCCAGTGAGACTAAAGATATTGATCAATTGCGTGATGCGTTTTATCACGTCTCCAAAGCCATGATTGATTTGGAAGAGGGCTTCGGCCATTCTGACAATCGAGATTACTTCCTCACTTTCTGTCCGATGGCGCGTGACAACAGAGGTGCGTACTGGTTGCAGACAGTCGACACAGTCTACAATTCTTTCTATGGTGCAATGATGCTTCGCTGTGGTGAAATCAAGGGAGCGTTACCTTCCAATCCGGCGAGTGACAAGTAGATCATGAGTGAACACATCGACAAGAATAAACAGAGCAGGCACTCCCCAATCGATCGGGTGATCAAATTCTGCCTTGAAAACAAACTCGTTGTGCTCCTCGCCACGCTGTTCTTCATAGCGTGGGGAATCATTGTGGCGCCGTTTGACTGGAATATCCAGGCCATCCCGCGCTATCCGGTTCCGGTGGATGCTATCCCCGATATCGGAGAGAATCAGCAGATTGTCTTCACCGAATGGATGGGACGGTCGCCGCAGGATGTCGAAGATCAGATATCGTATCCGCTGACAGTCTCACTGCTCGGCGTGCCGGGCGTGAGGACAATCAGGAGCTACTCGTTCTTCGGCTTCTCGTCGATCTACGTGATCTTCAAGGATGATGTCGAATTCTACTGGTCTCGCTCGCGGATTCTCGAGAAGCTCAACTCGCTTCCCGCCGGTACCCTGCCGGACGAGGTGCAGCCTGCTCTAGGACCAGACGCTACTGCACTCGGACAGGTCTTCTGGTACACACTCGAGGGCAGAGATGAACGCGGCAATCCGACCGGCGGCTGGGATCTTCACGAACTGCGATCCATTCAGGACTGGACTGTGCGCTATGCGCTGCAATCAGCCGATGGCGTAGCTGAAGTGGCTTCGATCGGCGGGTTTGTTCAGGAATACCAAATCGATGCCAATCCTGACGCTATGAAATCATACGGCGTCACGCTGTCTGATCTATTCATGGCCGTGAAATCCTCCAACATCGATGTTGGCGCAAGAACGATCGAAATCAACAAAGTCGAATATGTCATTCGCGGTCTCGGCTTCATCAAGGAGCTCGCAGACATCGAGAACACTGCCGTGGCCTCGCGCGACAATGTCCCGATTCGCATCAAAGATGTCGCGACTGTATCGCTCGGACCAGCCATGAGACGCGGAGCCCTGGACAAAGGCGGGGCAGAGGCTGTCGGAGGTGTAGTTGTTGTCAGACATGGTGCAAATCCGCTTGCTACAATAACCAATGTTAAAGCTAAGATCGCGGAAATATCGCCGGGGCTGCCAAAGAAGATACTTGGTGATGGCAGCACATCGCAGGTCAGTATCGTACCGTTCTATGATCGAACCGGATTGATTTATGAAACTCTCGGGACTCTCAATACCGCACTCGTTGACGAAATTCTCGTGACCATGATTGTCGTGATCCTGATGGTGATGCACTTGAGAGCATCAGCGTTGATTTCTGGATTGCTACCGTTGACGGTACTGATGGTTTTCATTGCAATGAAGGTATTCAAGGTAGATGCCAACATTGTCGCCCTCTCGGGTATCGCAATTGCAATCGGTACGATTGTCGACATGGGTATTGTTGTCAGCGAGAACATTCTCAGGCACCTGGAGAAAGCTCAGCCGGGTGCTGATCGATTGCAGGTCATATTCCAGGCTGCATCCGAGGTTGGAGGTGCGGTCCTGACTGCCATCTCTACAACTGTAATTTCATTCCTTCCTGTATTCACAATGCAAGCTGCGGAAGGCAAGCTTTTCAAGCCACTGGCCTATACGAAGACTTTTGCGCTCATTGCATCGGTCATAGTCGCAATGACGATCATCCCGCCGCTGGCTCACATGTTGTTCACAGCCAGTGAATCAAGACTGAAATCTCGAAGGCTTCTACCTATCGGACTCGCTATTGGCGCATTAACGCTCATGGTCTGGTCATTCTGGTTGGCGGGTGTATTGCTATTGATTATGGCCGCGTACCAGGCATTCAAGAATCACATTCCAGAGCGCTTTCGAGAGAAAATACCGACCATCACGAACTATATCATAGTCATCATCATCGGTGCACTGCTCGCCGAACATTGGAGGCCACTCGGTTACCAGGTCGGGATAGTCGGCAACTTCGTTTTTGTCGCTCTGCTGCTCGGTGGGATTCTGTTTCTGGTGCAAATGCTGATAAGAGCTTACGAACCAATCTTGAGATGGTGCCTGGCTCACAAGAAGCAGTTTCTCGTATTACCTTTGTTACTGTTGTTACTCGGTACCACGATTTGGCTTGGTTTTGACAGCATATTCGGGTTCATGCCCGGCTGGATACGATCAACCGCACCATATATTGATGTCAATCACGCGTTCCCGGGTCTCGGCAAAGAATTCATGCCTGATCTTGACGAAGGATCGTTCCTCTACATGCCGACTACCATGCCGCATGCCTCGATAGGTGAAGTGCTCGATGTGCTGCAACTCCAGGACAAGGCTTTCAGCAGTATACCGGAAATCGAAACTGTCGTTGGCAAGCTCGGCCGCGTCGACAGTCCGCTCGACCCGGCGCCGATCTCGATGATCGAAACAGTCATAAATTACAAACCGGAATACAGGGTTGATGAGAATGGCAGGGTGCTGAGATTCAAGCACGATGAAGCAGCCGATGAGTTCGCGCGTGATGAATTCGGAGAATTGATCCCCGACAAGAACGGCGAACCGTATCGACAATGGCGCGATCATATAAAATCACCTGATGATATCTGGAAAGAAATTGTCAATGCTGGCAAGATCACGGGCACAACTTCAGCTCCGAAACTTCAGCCTATCGCAACTCGTCTTGTCATGCTTCAATCAGGAATGCGCGCGCCGATGGGTGTCAAAGTTAAAGGTCCCGATCTCGAAACGATAGAGAAAGTCGGGCTGGAGATAGAGAAGTATCTGAAAGATGTGCCGTCAATCGAATCGAACACAGTCATAGCCGACAGGATTGTCGGCAAGCCATATCTCGAAATCGAAATCGACCGCGAGGCGATCGCGCGCTACGGGATATCTGTCCGGCAGGTGCAGGACATAATTGAAGTGGCTATAGGCGGCAAGAAACTGACCACGACAGTCGAAGGGCGTGAGCGGTATCCGGTTAGAGTGCGGTATCAGAGAGAATTGCGTGGGACATTGGAAGACCTGGGTGATGTTTTGATTCCGGCGCCGGAGGGTGTACAGATTCCACTCACACAACTCGCAACGATGAATTTCGTCAGAGGTCCGATGGTCATCAAGTCGGAGGATACATTCCTCGTCGGTTACGTTATCTTCGACAAGAAGCCGGACTATGCAGAAGTGGACGTCGTGCAGGATGCAGAGGAGTATCTCAGCGAGAAGATCAAGACTGGTGAGCTCGAAATACCCGCGGGAGTCAGCTACGCATTTGCCGGAAGCTATGAAAACCAGGTCAGATCAGAGAAGAAACTGAGAATTGTATTGCCCCTTGCGCTCTTTCTGATCTTTATGATCCTCTACTTCCAATTCAGACGAGTCTCGACAAGCCTTCTGGTTTTCTCGGGAATATTCGTTGCATGGTCGGGCGGATTTCTGATGCTATGGCTCTACGGACAGGATTGGTTTCTCAATTTCACGATTCTTGGGATCGACTTCAGAGAGCTGTTCCAGGTGAGGCAACTCAATCTCTCGGTAGCGGTATGGGTCGGATTCCTCGCGCTGTTCGGGGTCGCAAGCGATGACGGCGTGATTATATCGACCTATCTCGATCAGATATTCGCGCGCAGAAAGCCGAGTACAGTTGCTGATATCAGGGAGGCGACAGTGGCCGCAGGCAAGCGGAGAGTACGCCCCGCATTGATGACCGTTGTAACGACAATTCTCGCGCTGCTCCCCGTTCTGACCTCGACCGGAAAAGGTGCAGACATCATGGTACCGATGGCGATACCATCGTTCGGCGGTATGACTGTGGTGATTATAACGATATTCGTCGTGCCCACGCTGTACTGCGCGCTCGCAGAGCGAAGGCTGACGAAGTCATTCCGGAAGCAGAGCTTAGATCCGGCCACACACAACGATCGATCTAATGCACCGTAACATTTCGGTCGCTGGGAGCGAGGGGCGGCATGAGGATTGCCTCGCCTCTTGAAGGCCCGGTCGAAATCAGCGCGACGGTCGCACCGGTGAAATCTTCGATGAACCGCACATAATCCTGAGCTTTGCGCGGAAGATCAGATATATCAGTTACGCCCACGGTCGATGTTTCCCAGCCGCCGAACTTCCTGTAAATCGGATCGGCATTAGACAGATCGTAGCACGAGAATTTGCAAGCAGAGTTCACTGTGTCATTTGTCTTATAGCCTGTGCACACATGAATCTCGCTCAAATGATCGAGGACATCGAGCTTCGTGATCGTCAGATAATTTATTCCATTTATGGCCACTGATCGCTTAAGGAGATTCAGATCGAGCCATCCGCATCGGCGTGGTCGTCCTGTCGTCGCACCGAACTCTTTTCCCTGTTCCTGAATCGACACGCCGATTTCGTCACACAGCTCTGTCGGGAACGGCCCCGCACCAACCCGGGTCGTGTAGGCTTTGACGACACCGTAGATTTCGTCAACATAGTAAGGCGGAATGCCGAGCCCGGTCATGATACCGCCGACGGTCGTATTCGAAGAAGTCACATAGGGATATGTTCCGAAGTCGATATCGAGAAATGTTCCCTGCGCGCCTTCAAACAGAATCGACTTACCTTCCCGGCGCGCGTCGTGCAGGAACGAGCTTCCATCGACGGCGCTCTCTGCAAGACGCTTGCCACACTCGATCAGCCGCTCATGCAGATGGTTTACATTGGCGTCAGCTTCGGATGAAAAGCGGTCGATAACATCGGCCTTCATTCTGAAGTTGGCCTCAAGTTTCTCTTTCAGTTTTTGTGGATAGAAAAGATCGAATACACGAATGCCGCATCGTGAGTACTTGTCCGTGTACGTCGGACCAATGCCTCGAAGAGTCGTTTCAATCTTCTCCGATCCGCGCCCCTCCTCATTGCCCTGTTCCGTCCATTTGTGATACGGCAGCACGAGATGCGCCAGTCCCGATACGAGTACGCGTCCGTCGGTATCGATGCCCTGAGAGTTGAGTTCATCGGTTTCGAAAAAGAGTTGATCGAGATCGATAACGACGCCATTGCCGATCAGACAGGTGCAGCCTTTGTGGAGAATTCCCGAAGGTATCAGATGGAGGATAAACCTCCTGCCATCGATTATCACGGTGTGTCCCGCATTGGCCCCGCCCTGACATCGTGCGACGATATCTGAAGCCTCGGAAAGGATATCTACTACTTTGCCCTTCCCTTCATCACCCCACTGGGTTCCGATTACTGCGCGATTAGGCATGATTCCTCCGTATCTATTTTGTCTGACTATCTATCCAACTCAGGAGTTCATTTTTCCCGCGTCCGGTTTTGGCAGAGAAAACCAGAGGCTCCATCCCGACTGTGAGAACGAGCGACTTCTTTGCTTCGACAATACTCTTTGAAAGAAGATTACCGGAGAGCTTGTCGGCCTTTGTCAGCACAACCACATACACCAATCCGTTCTCGTTCAGCCACTCGTTGAGCTCCTGATCGAGCGGAGTCGGTGGATGGCGGCTGTCGACCAGGTGCACAAGTCCCCTGAGCTTGTCGTTGTTCACCAGATATGACTCAATGAGCTTGCCCCACTGCCGGCTGATCGATTTCGACACCTTCGAGTAGCCGTATCCGGGAAGGTCAACAAACATGATATTCGCGTCGGTCATGAAGAAGTTGACTGCCCGCGTTTTGCCGGGAGTCTGCGAAACTTTCGCGACATTTCTAATGCCGACAAGCCTGTTGAGCAGGGAAGACTTTCCAACATTGGATCGCCCCGCAAATGCTACTTGTGGGTATGGTTCGGCTTTGAAGTCTTTAGGTTTTACAACAGAGTAGAGGTATTCGCAGTTCTTAATCTTTAGCATGATGACCGTTCTTGCCGAAGACGATCCTCAGTACTTCCGAAGCTGTTCTGACTTTATGGATCTTAAGCCCGCTCAGGAGTTCCTTCGGGAGTTCCTTTATGTCTTTCTCATTCTTTCTGGGACAGATTATCTCTTTGATACCCGCGCGTTTGGCGGCGATAAATTTCTCGTTAAGTCCACCGACAGGGAGCACGTCACCCATCAGCGTGATCTCGCCGGTCATTGCAACATCGGTCCTGACCGGTTTCTCGGAAAACGCCGACACGAGCGCTGTCAGGAGCGAGATTCCCGCAGAGGGTCCGTCCTTTGGCACAGCGCCTTCAGGGATGTGCACGTGCACTTCTCTATCTTTGTAGAAATCCGGTTTCAGCTTCAGTTTGCGAGAATTGCTCCTGATGTAGGACAGCGCCGCATTCGCCGACTCTTTTATCACATCGCCAAGTTTGCCGGTTAGGGTCAGTTTCGAAGCCCCATCCATCAGCGAGACTTCTATTGGCAGAATCTCACCGCCGTGCGATGTCCACGCGAGTCCGACCGCTCTTCCAACTCTCGGCCTCACGCCAACTTCGAGTTCTGTATAGCGGGGTGCTCCGAGATACCGCGTGAGGTCCTGCTTTCGTATTGTGAATGCTTTCCGATTCCGGGAGATAACATGTTTCTCAGCGATCTTTCTGAATAAAGACGCGATCAGTCTTTCCAGTTCACGCACACCGGCTTCGCGCGTATAATCGCGCACAACAGTCATGATAGCGTTATCAGGGATGTTGATCTTGAGCTTCTCTACACCGAGTTCGAATCTCAGCTTGGGGATCAGATATTTCTTGGCGATCTCGAGTTTCTCGAAATCAAGATAACCCGGAAGATGAATTACTTCCATCCTGTCGAGCAGTGCGACAGGGATTCCGTGCAGTGTGTTGGCGGTTGTCAGAAATAACACCTTCGATAAATCATACTCGACTTCAAGGAAGTGATCGACGAAGGTGCTGTTCTGCTCAGGATCGAGCACTTCAAGCAGCGCAGACGACGGGTCTCCTCTGAAGTCAGCGCCAATCTTGTCGACTTCATCGAGAAGGAACACTGGATTCGAAGATTCGGCCTTCTTCAAAGATTGAATGATCCGTCCGGGAAGGGCGCCGATGTATGTGCGTCTGTGCCCACGAATCTCGGCCTCATCGCGCACGCCTCCAAGCGACATGCGAACGAATTTCCTGTTGAGCGCACCCGCTATCGACTTCCCGACAGATGTCTTGCCGACTCCGGGAGGTCCAACGAAACAGAGAATCGGTCCCTTGGCGGAACGAATCAGCTGCAGCACGGCGAGATGTTCCCGGATTCGTTTCTTCGCCTTATCCAGACCGAAATGATCGGCATCGAGTATCGCCGACACTGCCCTAAAGTCAGTCCTGTCTTCAGTATGAATTCCCCATGGCATTCCAAGCAGCCAGTCAAGATACGATCTGACGACTGTGGCTTCCGCCGAATAGGGGTGCATCTTTCTAAGTCTGTCTATTTCATCAGTGGCCTTTTCCATCGCCTGGTCGGTTACACTGAGCTTCTTGAGCTTACGAACATATTCATCCGCCTCGGCTTGGTTATCTTCACTCTGGCCGAGTTCTTCCTTGATAGCGCGCAACTGGTGCTGAAGGTAGAATTCGCGCTGGCTCTTGGACAATGACTCCCTGACCGAACCATCAATCTTCTCCTCGATTTTCAGGATCTCGATTTCAGACTTGAGGATGTCTGTCAGTAGCTTCAGATGCGTTCTAAGATAATTCACTTCGAGGAGCTTCTGCTTGACACTGACCTTGAGGAGGGCGTGCGCACTGACAGTATCACCTAACCTCTGAGGGTCCTCGATATTCGAGAGATACAGCAAGACTTCATCGGGTATTCGACGGTTTAGTTTGATGTATTCTTCAAAGTGCGTCACCATTAGTCTGGCGAGAGCTTCGATTTCAGATTCAGCTTTGCCGACCTTGGGGGTGAATGGCGTGCCTCGGATAACAGCGAAATGCTCGGTATCCAGGTACTCAGTCACCTTGGCCCGTGTAATTCCTTCCACAAGCACCTTAAGCATGCCGTTGGGTAGCTTCATAACCTGAAGAATCCGGGCTATGGTTCCGACGCGATAGATGTCTTTTTCGGCAGGCTCCTCTACCGATGAACGCTTCTGCGTGCAGAGAAAAACCAGTTTCTCCTTGACCATCGCCTCTTGCAGGGCGTCGATTGAAAAGTGACGCCCAAGAAGCAGCGGATAGACCATATAGGGGAATATCACCACATCCCTGAGCGGGAGCAGCGGCAATAGGGGCGGAATCTTTATCTCTTCTGAATTATGTGTGATTTGCATCATTCATCACGCGCTTTTGCGCTGCCGCTTTCTCGGCTCAAGGATCGGCGGCTTCTTCTCTTTGACAACTTCTTCAGTAATGATGCACTTGCCAATGCCCTTGTGCGACGGGATATCATACATAATCTCGAGCATTGTCTCCTCGATGATCGATCTCAATGCGCGCGCACCTGTCTTCCGCTTCTCTGCGAGCTTCACGATGGCATCCAGCGCCTCCGAGGTAAATTCGAGTTTCACGTTTTCCATCTCGAAAAGCTTCTCGTACTGTTTTACGAGAGCGTTCTTCGGTTCTGTGAGAATCGCCAACAGCGCCTCTCTCGGCAATTCGTGAAGCGCACTTACGATCGGCAGTCGCCCTACCAGCTCAGGAATCAAGCCGTACTGAAGCAGATCCTCTGGCTCCGTCATTTCAAGAAGTTCGCCAATGTTCTTGTTCACGAGATTCGTGGATGGCGCATTGAATCCGAGTTGCTTTCTGCCAGCACGCCTCGCCACTATTTTCTCAAGGCCGTCGAACGCCCCGCCACAGATGAACAGGATATTTCTTGTGTCAACCTGGATGAATGCCTGCTCCGGGTGCTTGCGCCCCCCCTTCGGTGGTATGGAAGCGACTGTCCCTTCAAGTATCTTCAGCAAAGCCTGCTGCACTCCCTCGCCAGAGACATCACGTGTGATTGACGGATTCGCGTCCCTGCGGGAAATCTTATCTATCTCATCAATGTAAATAATACCGCGCTCTGCCTTGGAAACATCGTGATCCGCCGCCTGCAGCAAACGGACTATTATGTTCTCGACATCCTCACCGACATACCCAGCCTCGGTCAACACAGTGGCGTCGGCGATAGTGAACGGCACTGACAGCATCTTTGCAAGTGTCTGCGCCATCAGCGTTTTACCGGTCCCGGTTGGCCCTATCAGCAGAATATTACTCTTGTCCAATTCTACTTCGGCCGACTTGTCCGGAAAGAAAACACGCTTATAGTGGTTGTAGACTGCCACGGCTATGGTCTTTTTCGATTTGTCCTGTCCAATAATATACGTGTCGAGGAATTCCTTGACCTCCGCCGGCTTGGGCAATTTAAACGGCTCAGTCCTGGTTGCCTTCTGCTTCTCGGTCGTAAGTACATCAGTGCAGAGACCGACGCACTCATCGCAAATGAACGCATTGTAGCCGGAGAAGAGCCTCTGAACACTCTGGGCAGGCTTGCCACAGAAATTGCAGCGTTTTTCTTCCATTTTAGATCACACCTCTACTAAGCTCACAAAAAACTGGGCAGACCGTCTGGTGGTCAGCCCAGTTGATAAATCTACAGATGTCCTAGCCCGGAATCAAGCCTTTTTTTCGAAAACCTTTCTTTCTCATACTGAACTGATCTCAACTGCCATAATGAGCTTTCTACGTATCGCAAAGAAAGATGCGTCCGGTATGGGGCCGATTTGTTCCACTACTTATCCATCGCTTTGCTCACTTGCAGAAGATCATTTGTCCGTCCACGGGATGTTCGCGCCACTGCACCTAATGATAAAGCCGGAAGACCAGGAGATTCCTGAACTTCTCTCAGTAAGAAGTCAGCTTTGTATCTACTCTGCAGTTCTAAAATAGTCCACTACGACCAGCTTGTAACTTATTGCGTCACTTATAGTTATTGCACTTTTACAAAAAGGGGAGCAATTAGTTCGAACCATTATCCGCCTCAGGTGACGTTGCATGTCCTTTTTCGAGAGGCGGATTCACTTGGCTGTGAATTCATAGATTACCGAACGCACACTGGCTTCCGAAATGTATGCCTTACTATACCTGCACATTCAGAGAATTCTTCAATCAAAGCTGATACTACATCGCTCTGGGCGTAATGTTTCTCATTCTGTAGACATTGTCGACTCCGGTCCACTGGCGATTCACGCCCTGCAGATCACATCACAACTGAAACAACTGATTGAATAATCACATCCGTTCGTGCCAAGATCATATCGACCAGCTCTTAGCATCAAAGCCCGGTTGGATCTTAAAACACTCTCCAAAATCCTTCTGACCGGCCAAGATCGTCGGAACGCTTAAGTACTCCCAGAGGTCTCGGTTAGTTTCCGCAAACAATGGCGCAAGCTCCTCTCGGTAACCTAAGTCTTACCATCGAGTTTAACCTCGAATCTAGTCGGCTTCAGGGTGAAGCGCATTCAATGCCTTCAAATAAAGTACGCAGCTAAGGAAACACCACTTAATACACTACCCATCGCGTTGCCTCATAGCAAAAGGTAACCGAGGGGTCATTGACAATACCTCTTGACACTTATTGCGGGCTTGGGTATTTTGAAATAGCGTAATCCTCACAGATATAGCACCGCACTTTCATCTCATCAAACCGATGGTAGATCGGTTTCTGTGCCCAGATACTGTTCACACCATTTTCAAGGAGTTTATTATGTACTGCAATTGGAACAAGAAATGGGAGCAATATGGAATTGTAGGTCGTATACTGCTCATTATGATCGCCTGTGCTTTTTGGCTTCACACCGATACTGTATTCGGACAATATGAGATCTCGCTGGAGATTCCGACAGAGCTGAAACACCTGATGATCAACAATACAGTGACAGGCGTTTACGAGATGGTCGACTACAACACTGTTACCTTGCGGGTAAGGCTGGTAGCGGAGGTAAATACCTATGTGACGTCTCCGAATCACACAAACATTGGCAGCTATGCGATAAGAAATCAAGCGGTCACGTTTCACATCCAGAGAGAAGACGGAACAGAGCGGCCGACGCAGACAGCCCACACCGATGCCGACGGTTGGGCAGAAGATACAGTCTGGAATCTACCAGTCGAGCAGGACTGCGCGATTCCACCATGCTGGGAGATGTATACTTTCTGGGCCGAATATGATGGCAGTGAATGCACTTATACAGCCAGCTATCCGATATACTATGGACCTTCCACATCAGACCCCGACTCCATGCTTCTGGCTGACTACAACGCTCCGATGCCACTGCCACCCGAGCTTGATTGGGCTGGTGGTATTGTGCATAGCACTGTTGGAGCAACGCTTATAGTCCCGGGCGGCGCAATCGCCTTCGGAGACACCATGATCGTGACTATAGATCCAGTCTTGAATATTCCCCCACCTTATGGCATACCGCCGCAATTTGAGCCTGTGGCTTACGCGCGCGACCTAAGCGAGACTGGGAATCTCTTTGAAAAGAAGGTTCTCTGCGTGATACCCTACGGCCCGTCCGATATATGGAACGTGGGTGAACTGAGTCAGATGATGTTCTTCTTCGACCCGAATTTGCCTGCCTGGCTGCCATTTACAGACTACTGGATCGACCCTGACAACCATTCGATCACTTTTTTGACAGATAACTTCACAGTTTTCGGAGCCGCTGGCGAACCGGACGGAGACTTCGATAACGTCTCGAATGATGACGAGGAGACTCTTCACAACACAAATCCAGATCTGGCCGACACGGACGGTGATCTCCTCAGCGATGGTGAGGAGTTGCTTACATATCATACAAATCCTACAAATGTTGATAAAGACGGCGACGGTTACAGCGACAGCGACGAAATCGCTACCGGCTCGGATCCTAACAACAAATACCACACCGAGGTATGCCCTCCGGTTTTCACTGACGCTTTCACAGATTGTTCCATTGACAACTGGCAAGTGTCGCAATCAGAGGGCACCATCCAGGCAACCGAAGATGCATTCGTGACCTATGGCTGTGGAGTAAGGATGAATTCCAAAGGCAGTGGATATGCATACGCCAGGAGTCCCGACATTGGCCTGAACACGGAACAGGAATACCACGTAGTGCTTCACTTCATGGTGCCAGAGGCTGACAACCACTGGTTTATGGTAATGGATAATGGGCACGTTCATTTAGTCATAGATTACGGCACAGATCTCCGGGCATGGCAGGGAAGCTCGGGCGGGATCATGCATCTACGTACGCTGCAAGCAGCGCAGTGGTACTACATCGCGTGCAAAGTCTATCCAAGCCTTGGGAAGTATGATATCTTCGTCGGCAGCGATTCGCTCGGCAGAGCAAATTTCCTCAGTTCGAGTGCCAGCCCGAGATTCAGAATCGGAGATATTCACGATGGGTCAATCGACTATGGTGAAGCGTTTTGGGACGACATTGCCATATACGGTGATGTCACATTCATACGGGGAGATGCAGATTCGAGCGGCGGCATCGATATCGATGATGTCGTTTATCTTATCGCGTACATTTTTGGCGGTGGGTCAGCACCCGATCCATTAGAAGCTGGTGATGCTGACTGCAGCGGAGCGATTGATATCGATGATGTTGTTTACTTGATTGCTTACATCTTCTGCGGAGGCGATCCACCCGGCTGCTGACGTCGGACCAGAAGATACAACGAAGTGGGCAGCATCAAGTATCTACTACCGACAGCATTCTGTGCCCTAGGAGTCTGTCGGAATACCCTACCTGGATTTCGAATTTATGTGGTTTAGATTTGTGATTTTGACTGGATTGTGGGATTTTTCGTTGGGAAGGTAAGTTTCAGCCTGATTGCACTTCGGATGAATCTCTCCCCGGCAGGC
>JAHJOQ010000012.1 GCA_018820315.1 Candidatus Zixiibacteriota bacterium
CCTCGCTTGCGGTATCTGTGAAGTCAGAATCCCTGAGATCCCACACATCAAATGGGCTTTTGCCTTGACACAGTTTCACAAGAGCGGTATTCTGGGTTGAATTCGACAAACCAAATGTGACGAAGGGCACAGAAATCACCGTAGGAATGGCACTATGGAGCAGATTTCGGAATACTTCTCAAAATATATCTCAATAATGACTGCATTGGTCACACCAATTATCGGAGCAATAGTGGCTTACATTGCGTATCAGCAATATCGAATCAGGCGTTATGAAGTTCGCATGTCGATGTATGACAAACGCTATGCAGTGTTTGAAACTGTGATGGAATATCTCGCTAGCGTAGTTGAGCACGGCAAGGCCGATGCTGATAAGGCAAGGCTCCTTCTCCGATCTGCCGCAGAGGCGCAATTTCTATTTGATGAAGAGATTGAAAAGTTCATAAAGGACGTATACCATCATGCGCTTGAAGATAACACGCTTCAATGGCGCTTTGATAAGGCACAGACTCCAGAGCTGAGAGATCCCATAATCGAAAAGCAGAATCAAGTTCTCGATTGGTTCGAATGTGAACTACACCACGCCAAGTTGCTTTTCGATCCATATCTCAAACTGGGGAGATTCTGAGTCATCCCAAGCTGTAGCGGAGGTTCATTGTATAATGCTTGATTTCTTCAAGAGAAGACTGTTCCGAAAGATGATTACATACGTAGATGCGGTGAAAGTCGCAATCTATGCGAAGCTGAGGTCAGAGCTTGAAAGTCAATATGATGGAGAACAAGCAGGAAGACTCTCGGCTGCTGTTGTAAACCGGCTGTTTGCGAGCGACAGATCGCCCGTGCATGCAGATTTATCTGCAACGCAGATTGAGAAACTCGCGATGGACTTCCTTTGCAACGAAACAGACAAGGATATACATTGTAGTATCGTGATGTCACTGCGGACTCTCATGACTATCGAAACCGATGCCGGCAATACAGAGGCAACAGACAGAATAACAAATGCCGTGCAGTGGATAAAGACAATAAGACCCCTTCCCCCTGAAGCTCCTAACCCCAAAATGATGGCAGATTTGGCCACATTGCTGCAGGCACGATATTGTGAATAGTCAGCGTGAGCCGTCACGCTCTCCGACCACGGTTCGACGAAAGCAGTGTAGGTCAAGGCCCAGAGCGAGGGCGCCTGGCCGCGATCACTGATCGCGGTTCGATGAAGTCGATTCAGTTTAGATGCCGAAATCACAATGGTTTGACCTGCAAAGCCCCTAACACCACCATAACGGCGTATCCTGCGGTCGTTATTGGACTTATCCGCTTTCCCCATCGCTTCATCCATCGTGTAGCACACTTACATCCTCTCAATGTGGCCTCCCAACGCCCCATTGTAAGCTTACATTGCTGTAATGTAAGTTAGCATTGCTGCGATGTAAGTTAGCATTGCCGCGATGTATATTCGCACTGTCACGGTGTAGACTGACATTCCCCCAATGTAAGCTTGCGCTGCGTCGATGCTAATTTACATTGTCCAGCCGCGTGCCCGTGATCTCTGATCGCGGTTCTGCGATGTCGACTGCGGCGTGGGAACCAAGCTGTCAGGAAAGGATTCCTGACAGCGCGAGAAGCAGGTCCTACCACGGCGGATTGCAGCAGTCTGCTGTCGGGGCAGCACCGTTCGTAAAGATATAAAACAGCACGTACACTACATCATCAATATCAGTGCCCCCGCTGCCGTCCGCATCGCCGATACATGCCCCGGGATACAGTGCGTCGCCTCCGGTGAATATGTAGGCGATGAGATAGACCACGTCATCGATGTCGACCTGCCATGAATAATCGGCGTCACCGCAGCGATGGTTATGCCTAATCATGAGCGGATACGGATCAGAGTTGTCGCCTCCGGGAATACTATATGGCACATCGCCGATACCGTCGTCGTCGCCGTCTTCGCCTGTATAGCCAAGCCAGTAGTTGCCGCCGCTCGGATACCCGTCATCCCATGTATTGTCGCCTTCATCAATCGCCGACTCTCCGTTGGAGAGGAAATCATTATGGAAGATCTGGTTATCGGTTGCCTCCGGCATCACATGCAAACCGTAGACGGATGCAAATGAGATTGTATTTTCCGTGATGCTGTTGCTGACAGCATATGGCTCAATGACTATTCCGTAGTCGCACATTTCTATCGAGTTGCTGTTGATAACATTCCCCGAGCTGCCGCCTCCGAGGAAAATGCCGACATCGTTATATGACAGCATATTTCTCTGGATGTAGTTCGAGGATCCATCGAGACAGATGCCACGGGTGTTCTGCAGAAATTCGTTATCTTTAATCGTGTCACTTATTGCACAATCTACTCCGCAGAAAGCATTCCTGATAATGAAACCTGTCACTGTCACGCCTTGAGATGCAATGTTGATGACATATAGTCCTCCGCTCCCGTCAATGGTAGGGCGGCGCCATCCTCCATCTCCAACGAGCCAGATCGCTTTGTCTATGACGATGTTTTCGTAGTACGTGTCCCAGCCTACATGAACTTCATCACCCGGCTGAGCGACGTTGATCGCCTTTTGGATGGTCGGGTAGTCAGTGGGCACCACGATAACGTCGGCTGAGCACACTTGCACAGCAGCCAGCAATGCGAAAAGCACAAAGACTGTTTTCATCGCTCTCCTCCTGGCAGACGATCTGCAGTTCATTCTATTTACCACGGCGGATTGCAGCAGTCAATCACCGGCACGGGTCCCTGAATAAAGATGTACTCGATAAGGTACACGACGTCATCGATGTCGACGCCGAAACTGCCGTCAGCGTCCATGTGGCAAATTAGTCCCGGACCGGGGCCGGTGAATATGTAAGCTATGAGATACACAACGTCATCTATGTCAACCTGACCACTGACGTCAGCGTCTCCACAGACAGGGTTGTAGCGACTCATCAGAGGATAGTGATCCTGGCTTGTGCCGCCGGGGATGTCGTATGGCGTGTCGCCAATCCCATCACTGTCGCCATCGGTACCAGTGTAGTCGCTCCAGTAGTTGCCGCCGGGGGGGTAGCCGTCATCCCAGATGGACGCGGAAGCGTCGATCTCCAGTGCGTTTCTCAAGCTGTTAACAAAGTCATTGTGATAGACTACATGCGGCTCCATTCCCAATGACTGGGAGATTTCGATACCCCTGGAGTTGCCCGCAATCATATTGTCTGTTATCTGTGTACTTTCGCTGTAATCGGCATTTATGCCCAGCATATTGTTGGTGATCACATTACCGGAGATCGTATTATTTCGAATGAAGAGCGACATACCGAACAGCCAGATTCCGGTGCCATTCCCTCTGATTATGTTTTCCGAAATCGCATTGCATTCTGTGTATGGATCGCCTGCAGCAGCACCTCTGGCTCCGCGAGACGATAGGGGGGGTTCTGCCGAGTCCTTATCAAAGTCCTCATAGAATACGCCGACTATGAGACCGGTGCCGCAGTCGTGCAGAATATTGCGTGAGACATCACAATTCGATACCGAGGTCATCCACAAGGCTATTGTAGAGCCCTTGAGATCGAATCCGCGTACTGTGACCCAATCGGCGTCAATCTTCACAGCAGACCAATCATCGCCGCGTACTATCGCTCTCATCTCCTGCACCGCTAAGAGCGAAATGCTCTTGCCGATGACTACGCTTTCATAGTATGTGCCCGAAGAAACTTGAACCGAGTCCCCGATTGCCGCCGCATCGACCGCTTCCTGAATCGTGGGATAATCTGCCGGTACTTCAATGGTCCCGCCTATTCCGACCGATACGACCAGGCTGGTTACCAATGCTACAAGGACTGTTCTCATCGCTCACCTCTCGTTTTGTGGCGCGAGTACAAAATCTCTCTCCTCAATAGGAGGCTGAATCATTCACGATGTACTAAGAAAGGGGCTATTGTTAGTTTAAGGATATAGCAGAAGTTTGTCAAGGCATAAATTGAGCAGTCCATCTATCTTCAGACAGGTCGGGTGGAGCACCGAAGTTACCTTGCGAGTGCTTCAGGGTTGAGTGCATAACGCGGAAGCTCACCTCGCAAACCCGCCAGGAGACTCTCAGCAGCCATCACAGACATCCTATCCCGCGTCGCGACAGTCGCGCTGCCGATGTGCGGCACTATGATGCAATTGTCAAGCGTCAGGAGCTTGTGGTCGGGCGGAACCGGCTCCGGGTCGCAGACGTCGAGAGCCGCATAGGCAATCTCGCCATCTCTCAGGGCGTCATACAATGCGTCGGTGTCGACCACCTGCCCGCGTGCGGTGTTGATCAAAATAGCAGTTCTCTTCATTTTGCGGAACGCACTCGCATCTATCAACTTATCCGTCTCAGATGTAAGTGGCACATGAATGCTGATGAAATCGGATTCCGCAAGCAAGGCATCGAACGTTTCGATTCTGCGAGCACCGGCAGACTCAATATTTTCCTGAGATGCATGCGGATCATAGCAGATTACATTCATGCTAAAACCGCTGGCGCGTCTCGCGACCGCACCGCCGATCCGTCCCATGCCGATCAGCCCGAGAGTCGCACGGTGGACATCGTGACCGAGCAGCAGCATCGGCCCCCATGTTTTCCATTTGCCGCCGCGAACAAAATCGACACCTTCGTTCAGCCGTCTTGCAGCCGCAAGCAACAAAGCGAATGCCAGGTCGGCCGTCGTTTCAGTCAACACATCGGGCGTATTGCAAACGAGAATGCCGCGCTCGGTGGCGGCGGCCAGATCGACATTATCGAAACCGACGGCGTAGTTGCTGATGACCTTGAGTTGTGGACCGGCAATATCCATCAGCGGGGCATCTATACGATCGCTCAGCAGGCTGAGCACCCCATCAGCACCGCGAATCTTCTCCTCCAGAATCTCACGCGGGACTGCGCGATCGTCCGACCAGACTTCCGCATCGCAGGCGTCGAGAATCATGTTCATGCCCGATTCGGGAATCAGCCGAGTTATGTATACTTTTGGTTTGCTCATTCTTCCTCACCTCGATCTTTATCGACGCCAGCGTTCAGGATTATGGTTGAAGTATCACTCAAAGCAGTCTTAGGGATCAGGCCCGAAATTCGTACTGATTCGCAGGAGCATAGCTCCTGAGTACGCATGTAAACTTGCAGGCTATTCGACCCTGCTCTTCAACTCCTCGATCTGGCCGAGAAGCTTCTTGTAACCATCCGGATCCCATTCAGGCATCTGTTCCGCTTTCAGCTTATCCTCTGCAATGACAAGATGTTCCAAGGCTGACTTGAAGTTCTTGTTTATGATGTCAATCTCTCCGAGCTCTTTATGCGACCAGCCGACAAACTCTGCATTTTCAATCCGTTCGCACCAAGCAAGCACCGGACGGAGCCACTTTGCGGCTTCATCATAATTGCCAGCCAAACGGTAAGCATGCCCTACCGCCCAGTCGGCAATCATCTTGTTAGTCTCGGTACCATATTGCCAGTGGTATTCACGCGCCTTAATGTATGCGTTTAATGCATCATCGTAACGCATTAAAGTTTCATAGGTTGCCCCGAGATTATTCCAGAGCGGACCGAGCCATCCGGTGACATTGCCAGCCTCAGCCTCTTTGATTCCTTTCAGCCCCCATTCGACCTGCTGTTCCGGCGATCCGGTGATAGCGACCATGTGCGCCGCATCGATCGCGCGGTCATGCAGCTTTTGTCCGGAGCAATATTCGTACATCTCTTTGAACGTGGCGGTAGCCTTTTCGAGCTCTTCATCCTGCCACTCGAACCGCCCCCTGACGCCGAGATAGCGAGACCATCCGAGAGGTTCATCAGGAGTGGCGATCTCGGCGGCTTTGGTGATCCATACACGCCCCTCTTCCTTCTTGTCGGTGATCAGATAACAGCGGGCGATCTGTGAGTAGCTTTCGGTTAGCTCAGAGTTCTGCCCATCCTCCGTCGCCTTCTCCATTGCTTTCATGTAGATCTCGCGCGACTTATCATACTCGCGGGACTTGAACAGCTTGTCAGCTTCTGTGATATAGTCATTAGCCATAATCTTGAACTCTACTTTGTAAGCCACCCAGCATTCCACTGGACGCTCTCTGAGAATCGCAGGAGACCATCTCCCCCAATACGCTGCTTGGATAGCAGCATCTTCAAATCCGGCTCCCTGGCCTGATTCCTTTTCTATAACTGCATCTACTACTTGACCTGACGTATCAATCATCACCCTCAGCCAGACAGTTCCTTCGATTCCCGCCAGCAATGCGCTATGAGGATATTCAGGTTCCGGTATATGAATGGGATCCGGCACCTCCTCTACAGCTACGAAATCATCAGCTCTGAGAGATGGGACTGCGGACTGTTTATCGCCAGCGTCCGACTGTGCCAGCGTTATTGCGTCGAGAGATGTGACGTTCTTGGCGGCCTGGTCAGCAAGTGAGTTCTGAAAGAGCAAACTGGCGAAAAGGCCGGCGAGCAGCACCAGGGCTGGAACTACTGCATTAGATACTCCTCTCATCATGCAACCTCCTACCATCGTCATTCTGATACCTATCGCATGAACAAAGCCCCTGCGTTCTATCGGGGACTCTGTCTATTATGAACGAGTCCACCTGCATTGTCAAGCGGAATATTGACCGAATAGGTACTCAATCGACAAGCCCACCACTATAACGGGCGTGTTAGCGGTGAGAGAGCTTATGAGAGGCTCACATTCGAGCCGAATATTATCTACTTCAATCGAGACTGAAGACAACCGTATACGACACCCAGCACATGACCGGATTGTCATTGACCAGCGCGGGAGTCCATTTTCCCTTGAGGGCTGCGTCAATCGCAGCTTGCTCGAAACCAACATTTGTTGATGACGATTTCATAATGACGGCTTTGATAGGATTGCCTTCGACATCCACCAGAACTCGTATTACAAGTGTTGCCTCAAATCCCGCTCTCCGCGCCATCTCAGGATAAACCGGCGTCTCAAGATAGATGTGCTCAGGGTCCCTGTCCACGTAGAAGAAGCTGTCAATCGGAGGTGCCAGCCCAACTCCAGGTATGCGAACGTCAATTGACCCATAACCGCTGCCACCGTCACCGCCCGGTCCGACAATGATTCTGTCAAAGATCTGAATATCGGCAGATCTGGCAAGAGCCCCGGGGTCCACCGCGTCGCCGTCGAAGTCATCGACCGGTTCAGGTATGCCGATCAGCGGTATCGTAGGACGCGCAATTTCAATCGGCCCGATAATTGGATCAGACGGCGCAGTTGGAAATGTCGGCAGATCAACTGGACCAACGTGGATGACAGGTCCACCAACAGGAGGCGCGACGACCTCCATACCTGACAAGAACAAGTATGAGCCCAGTGCCGACAGATGGAGCGTGACACCGACCAGCAGCGCGATCACCATGTTCTTCTGGTACGATTGCTTTAGATACAGCGTACCCTGAATCGCCGAGTAATTCATATTGCTAACCATGACGCTCCTCCTCTCCAGGTGCGAGACTGCACAATTCCGGACGGTTGGCAGAACCACTACGCTACGGGATTCTGCTCTGCCTCCTACTTCAATACAACGCAGAGGCTCTGATATTCCATGATGTCGAAACCACAGGGGTTTCAACCTACGGTTCCAAGCGGGGATGGTTGACTTTGGCGGTTGCGACGTGCCTCAGAGTGTCAAAACCGCAGGGTCTTTGACCTACGATACGAAGACGGATGAGACTGCGATATGTTCAACTCACGCAATAAGAAACGCCGGGGTGAATACCCCGGCGTGTATATTTCGACTGTCTAAACGACTGCTTAGAAGATAAACTCAACCTTGTAGGACACCCAGCACGGTACCGGCTGGTTGTTCTGCATGGCGGGAGTCCACTTGCCCCCAAGAGCGGCCTTCTTGGCAGCCTCTTCGAATCCGGCGTTCGAGCCTGATTCCTTCTCAATGATAGCGTCGCGCACATTGCCTTCTTTATCGACAAGCACACGAATCCAGACTACGCCCGTGATACCCGCCTTGCGAGCCATCTCAGGAAAGTCCGGCTCAGGGATAAAGATGGCGGACGGAATTTCCTCCACCGCCACGAATTCATCTGAGGCCGGGAAGAAATCTTCATCGCCGATCTCGATCACCATACCGTCTCCGTCAGAGCCATCTCCCGTGCCAACGTCCGGCTGGGAGATATCCGCAAGCTGGTCCTGAGTCGCGAGGACAACGTTTTCCTCGGCTTCCTCATCCGGTACAGGCTCGGGAATACCGATCTTCGGTGCAGCGATTTTTGGAGCGTCGATCTTGACCGCCGGCGGCTTCTTGACAAGCGATGGCGGCGGAGCCAGATCGGAAATGTCCTTTATCCGGATCACGTTTGTGGTCTCCGGCATAGGATCAGTCAGAATCCATTTGACACTAAACCAGGCACCCATCGCGAGCAGATGCAAGCCCGCGCCGAAAAGAATCGCGATTGCCATGTTCCGTTGGTAGGTCTTCTTCAGCTCAAAAGCACCATAGTCAACCTTGATTACGCCAGTTCCCAGCTTCATGAGCCACCCCCTCCCAATAGCGAACCAGACTTAGCCTTCTCTATCTTAGCGTCGTCCTTCGGGTCCCACGGCTTTGTCGAATAGCGATACGAGAACGTTGCGCTCTCAGCCAGCACATCCTTATTCGCCTCCCTATAATACGCGACAAATTCTTCGTCTTCTCGGAGAACATATTCAACAACTTCGATCTCATCGAGAATGTTAACGAAGTCATTGTATTTCGCGTCAGGATGAATGACAATCAGTGTGCTAAGCTTAGGATTATCCTTGTTAGTGGAATAAAACAGCGTACGCAGAGAATCCTCCTTGAACTGAATGGGCCCGTCCTCGCATAATGACCACCAATAACCGTCAGCGCCGTCGACATGAACGATCAGAAGATCACATTTCTTTATCTTGATCGGCTCATCTGAATCCTCCGGCAGATTGATCTCCATCGCCTGCGGTGCAGCGAAGACGGTGGTGACCATATAGAAGATAAGCAGGAGGAACGCGATATCGACCATAGGGGTCATATCGATCCTGATCCCTATCCGTCTTTTTTTCTTTTTTCCTTTTCCACCAGAATCCGCTTTTTGCGGAGTGTCAACTGCTCCCATCTATCTCACCACCTCTCCTAAATATCCGCTTCAGATTCGAATTCAGTCACGATCTGAAATGTCCTGAGGAAGTTCTTCTTGAGAGATTCCATTATCGTTTCCATTGTTCCGTACTTGGTGTTCCTGTCGGCCTTCACAATCAGCATCGCTCCCAGCAACCCCTTCTTTGTACGAACCCACTGCACCGTCTCCCCGACTTGTGAGGCCATAACACTCTCGTCGACGAAGACCGGTATCACTACGGGCTCACCATCGACGATGGTAGTATCCTTCACAACATACTCGAGGAACACCGAATCATCTTCAGTCACGGTGACGAGGATCTTGCCCTTATCCGGCAGATTGACCTGCGAATGCGAAGTCGGCAGTGTGACCTCCTTCTTCTCCGGAGGCTTGAACTGCGTAGTGGCCATGTAGAAAATCAACAGCAGGAACGCGATATCGACCATAGGCGTCATATCGAGTGTGATGTTGACTCTACGTTTCTTCTTAATCTTCATACCTTACTTCACCTCTTTAGCTTTGATAAGCTGCAGAATCTCGTATGAAGCTTCATCGACCGTGTAGTTGAAGCTGTCGACCTTGTTCACGAAAAAGTTGTACGCTACAATACCAACGATGGCGTTGAAGAGACCACCGGCTGTATTGACCAGTGCCTCGGAAATACCGGTAGCAAGACTTGTGGCGTCGATAACACCGCCCGATGCGTGACCGGTGGCGTTGAACGCGCGGATCATACCAATGGTTGTTCCAAGAAGCCCTACCATCGTGGCAATCGATGCAATCGAGGAGAGCACGATCAGGTTACGTTCCAACAGCGGAACTTCAAGAGCGTTTGCCTCTTCGATGGCTCTCTGCGTCTCTTCGAGTTTTTTTTCGGATGTTATACCGGAATCCCTTATCTGGCCATAACGATCGATACCTGCACGGAGAACATTCGCGCAGGATCCTCGCTGCTTGTCGCAGGCCGCGAGCGCGCCACCGAAGTCGCCTTCCTGAACAAGCGTGACCACTTTCTTGAAGAACGATTGAATGGATGCTCTTCCCTTTGCCTTGCGCAGGGATATCAGTCTTTCAGCAATAAACGACAAGAGCATTACTGACAATGCAATCAGGATTGCAACGAGCGGGCCACCCTCCTGCAAATAGGCTGGCAGCTGAGTCCAGATGATAAAGCCTGTTGCGAGCGAGACCACCAAAACGATCGTTACGAATACAGACTGTTTCACGATTTATCTCCTCCAGAAACTACGTGAATTTTATTCCATTACTAAAGCCCACCTCGCCTACAAATCGTTCGACTTGACGCAATTAACAATCAAGCTCGCAAAAGTAAGCCAAAGTGCAGGCTGAGCAAAGGCCCAGAAAGTTACGATGTTGAACCGCGGTCCGAGCCCGCGAACCATATAGATGTTCGAAATCTCCTCTCCAAACGGAATTGTAATGCCCACGATAAGGTAGGCGAAAAGTCCAAACCAGGCTATTAGCGGAAGATACTGCCAACCCAGAACGTGCTTCAAACGAGACAGTCCGGCTTCTCTGTCCTTGGAAGGCATGTACAACATCACAAGTGTCAGAACGCCGAATAGCACGCTCGCTACTGCTAACCCCGTAAATACGTAAACCAGAACTGCGAACATGCCAGAGAAATTAGACAGAACCCCCATCAAATCCGAGATTGCCGAGAAAGTAGTCACCCCCACGATCTTTCTATCTCCGTAGATCGAGCTGACCGAGAACCAGGGCAAAAGGCTCCCGGCTATCAGTCCGAGGGATGTCAGTGTCAGGACAATCTTGTTTGAGGTTGGCAGAAGATTCTTGGCTACTTCGGTGCCACTGCGTATAGACGAGTAATGGGACTTACCGTAGTCCTCCACCGCCTGTTCGTGAAGTTTCTTCTCCTCCTCAGACTTAAAAAACTTCTTGACCTTAGATCCATAGACATCGAACCCGATGTACTTGTACCTGAGATCAGAGCCTTCCGCTGATGATTCCTTTGATTCGTTTTGTACCATAGATGATTCCCAAGTTTCACTTAGTACGCGTCCAGAGCCTCCTGAACGCTTGGTTTTAATTCATTCAGAGTTTTGGAATTGGGATCACAACGCAATCCCTTGTTTATCCAGTTCATTGATTTCTCATATTGTTTGGCTAACGCATATCCCTGCGCGATCCACGTCACCACATCCTTGTCGTCACAGTCCGCCATCTCAAACGCCATCATCTGGTTGTATGACTTCATCAAATGAGTGACGGCACTGTTCCCATCCGGCGGTTTTGATACAAGATATGTGAATCCGATCCACTTCTCAGCTTCGTATGTGGTCGAATCGCAGGCTCCCCACTTCTCGTAAAACTCACGGCTCTCGTCGTACTTCTTCTGCTGCGAAAGACTCGAAGCGATCAGCTTGTTGACATCGCAGTTTTCAGGGTCAAGCGCAGTAACTCTCTTGAGATAGTCCGCCGTCATTCCCCAGTCTTTCATTCGCATGTAACAGTACGCTGCATTAAGCCAGGAGCGGGCATTTGTGGTATCCAGCGCTATTTTCCTCTCGAAAGTCGCGAGCGCAGGCACATAGGCAGTTGAGTCAAACTTGCCGAGATAGTAATAGTTGAATCCGATATCATTCAGCCAGGAAACATCACTGGAATCGAGTGACCAGGCTCTTTCAAAATCTGCCGCAGCCTCAGTCCTCGACAGCGAGTCTGACATTCCGGCATATGCTTTCGCCCTTTCATAAAACATAGCGGCGTCATCCTTGGTCCACTCGTAACCAGGATCCTCAGCGAGCAGGTTCTTTTCATACTCAAGCAGTCTCTCGACAGCCTTGTCAAACTGTCCCGCCTTGGCATACATCTTTCCGACATCCAGAGCGAGGTCGCCACGTACATATCCTGCCGTCATAGCCGATTCGAAATGCTGCACTGCGCTGTCGGCATAGCCGAGCGCCTGGAATGCTTTGGCAATATAATACTCAGCCTCACCAGCTTCATCGGTCAGCCCGATAAACTTCCGGAACATCCAGATTGAACTCGTATACTTCTGAACTGCCGCCTGCTGATCTTTTGAAGACATCGCAGCAAGTATGTATATCTTTCCGGCGAGATTGTATGCTTCCACATATCCTGAATCAAGCCTGATGGCATTGCCCAAATCACCGAGAGCCTTGGTATATTCTCGTTGTGCAACATATGATTTGCCGAGCCGGAAGTAGAGCTTTTCGTTCAGCGAATCGCACTCTGTCAGCACTTTTGTATAGGAAGTGATTGCCAGTGCATATGCGCCTTTCTCGTAGTTTGCATCGCCAAGATGCATCGAGTATTCGCAATTTCCAGGATCGAGAAACTGAGCGGTCCGGAATTTCTTGTCCGCCTGGCTGTAGTCCTTCAAATAGAGGTAATAATATCCGAGCCCGTCCTCGAACATCGCCTTCTCTTCGTCCTTCTTGGCCTTACTCAGCCCTGTTTCGAAGTACCCTTTCGCCTCTTCGAGTCTGGTAGAGTCCTTGACGACGAGCATGCCGAGGTTGTAGAGTGAAGGAAGGTGCTTATCTTTGATCTTAAGTGCCTTCTTGTAGAACTCTTCGGCTTTGGCGTTTTTGAGCATCTTCTCGTAGCAAGTGCCGATGAAGTATGGAAGGTCTGCGTCCCTCTTCTTCTTCTCCATCTGACCGGTTGCTTTCTCGATAGCCTCATTGAGCTTGCCCTGCTCATAAAGCTGGGTCAGCTCTGACGGCACTCCCGCCGACTTAGCAGAAATAGGCAGAAACACCAACAACGCGGTTACAATAGATATTATCCTGAAGGCTCTCATTTGGTTTCCTCTGCTGATCGCTTGCGTCAAGCGGATGTCACACTACACAGAATAATATGTATATGCAAACTGTTCCGCCAAGTCAAGCGTTTTCACAATCCATATATGCTTCCGCAGTTTGTCTAATCCTCGCCTGTGTCCCGATACCTGAGCATCGATCTGGGCTTTGATTTGTGAGTCATTATCTTCACCCTGATAATCACATACAGGGCGATCACGATCCCGATCCCGATCCTCATCTTCAGGTCGAACTCCAGAAAAAGCCCGCTTACTATGGCAATTCCGAAAAGCAGAATGATCGAAATCGCCACGTATGAGATTATACGACCAGGGTCAATCATTTTTCACCTCCTAGGGATTATACACGCCGCATGGCCTGCTATTCCCGGAGCGATGCTCTACTCCATCAACGTTATCCAAAAAACGTGCCGGAAGCCAGCGCCAATTCACTTAGGTTAAGTTATTACAAAACAACATATTACAATATAGCCATGAGGCCAGCCGCAGATTTGCGCAGGATTGCCGCGCAGATCCTGCGTTTGACAGGGAACTTCCACGGCTAAATTCCTCAGGATGCTTAAGATCACCGCGTGTTCCTTGCGCTTCATCAGGTGCCCTGCAGGAAATCGACCGCGTTTTCCACCTCCTCCCAGGATGACGCTATCTCGATCTCGGATGGGACCGAGTTAAGGAATACCTGTCCGAACGAGGATTTCACAAGGCGGTTGTCAGTTACAATAATCACTCCCTGATCAGTGCTGGATCTTATGAGTCGTCCGAAACCCTGTTTGAATCTCAAAACCGCCGATGGAAGGGAGTATGACACAAACGAATTGGCTCCCTTTTTCTCAACGAGTTCCATCCGCGCAGAATCAATCGGATCGCCCGGCACCGAAAATGGTAGCCGCGTGATCACCAGCACTTCAAGTAGCTTGCCGGGAAGATCTACTCCCTGCCAAAAACTTTCGGTACCGAACAGGATCGCCGGTCTGAGCTGCACGAAATCGTGGAGAGCCTTATCAGCCGAATCGGCCCCTTCCTGAACCAGTAGTTTTGGAAATTGGCCAGCCAGATCACGCACGGTCTGCTGCAATGTCTGATAGGAAGTGAACAGCACCAATGTATTCGTCTCGACCTTACGGAATAGAGTTCGGAGAAAGCCGGATAGCTTCTTCTGGTAGTAATCGCTCCGTGGAGAGGGCAGATATGCACTGCACACAAACCTGACCTGTGACCGAAAGTCGTACGAGCTTCCAAACACGGCTGTTCTCTTTGCTTCCGACGGTATCCTGTCAAGGCCGAGACGTTCCTCGATATATTCAAAACTGCGCTCTACCGTCATGGTCGCCGACGTCAATAGGAGTCTCTGATATTTTTCGTAGACCAGTTTGTTCAGCATCTCTCCGATTTCGACAGGCGCAATCTTGACCGAGCACCACCCCGACGGCGTTACCTCCAGCCATCGCACCCATTTATCATCCTCCCGCTCGCGCAGGTTGTCTATGTGAGCGCAGAACCCGCGAACAGACGCAATCACATTCTGAATCGATTCCGCTTCGACTACCTCATCAGTCTCGAGCTCCGATGGATCGAGTTGCTGCAGCAATCTTGTCATTGTCTGCTCCAGATTCCGAAAGACATCGTGGAGCTCTGAGAGAATGGGAATGATCTTGTCGAGAAGCGGGTGCTGTGCGACCAGCCTGTCTCTGCGCGAATACCCGGATGGAATAAGCCTGTAATCAGCTACATACTTATCAATTGTTATGAATAGCGAGTTGATTGCCGAATGAGCTTCAGCAATCAGAGCACTGCAATCGGAGCCTGCTTTCTGAGCCGTCTTGACAGCAGTTTCATCATCAGTCGCGCGGACGATCATGCCCGTCACAGTCTGTAGCCGGTCCGGCATCGCCGGATCGCGCGATTCGAGCGGATCGAATATAGACGATAGTGTCGAGCGGGAGAGTTCTCCCGTGAGGCTGTCCGTGGCAACCCGTTCTATCTGGTGAGCTTCATCGAATACGATCACGCTCGGTTTGCCGAGAATCTCCGATTCAGATAGCAGATCCGAGAAAAAGAGAGCATGGTTAGTGACGATTACGTCAGATTTGGCTGCCGCCTTTCGCGCTCTGAAAAAGAAGCAGTCGCGATAGTGAGCACACATTGGCCCGGGACAGAATCCAGCATCACAATCAACCTCTCTCTTAACCTCGCGCGACAAGCCCCCAAGCTCGGAAAGATCGCCGGACTGCGAAAGGTCCTTCCAGATCAGAACAGACGCCATCTCCAGGAGTTGCCTTGAGTCGAAGAGGCGCGATGCATTCGCCCGCGCAATATGCATCTTGAGAAGGCAAAGGTAGTTCGAGCGACCCTTGAGAAGCAGTGATGAGAAGCTCGTATTGGTCAGTTTCTCTGCCTGCACGAGGTCTTTGTAGTAGAGCTGGTTCTGAAGATTGCGTGTGTGTGTGGAGACCACAACTCCGGCCAAATGTTGCAGACTGTAGAGAAGTGATGGGATGAGGTACGCCAGCGACTTCCCGGTGCCCGTGCCCGCTTCTGCAAGAAAACATTCATCACTGCTGAGCGCGCGAAGGAACTGCCGCGCGAACTTCACCTGTTCGGGACGGCGCTCATAACCGGGGATGATCTCGGCGGCACGCCCCTCTTGCGAGAAAATCGATACGACAGACTTGTCAGAGAAATCTATGGATTGGCCTCCAGCATCTCGATCACCGGTTCTGATATTGTCCGGCAGACGGTAGATCTCATCCGTACGCCGCACCGCAACCCGGCTCAGCTTGCCGAGCCATTCAGTCACCGCGGGCATCTCCATCGACAGTAGCATCGCCACATCCTGTTTCGACTTCAGTTCGAGAGAGGCGACGAATGTCGACAGATCGCGCAGCACTATCGCAGCGGGATCGTCCGTGAAGGAATCGCCGGCAGGGACATAGATACTCAGGAACTCCAGCAGCTCGGTCAGGTTGCGAAATGTCTTTCCCGGAATGAAGAGCCGCACAATTTCCGATATTTCGAGGAGACGCCTTCGGTTGTTTGTGTGATAAGTTTCCAGTATGTCGGTCGGCCAGAACTCTTCGAGCTCCCAAAAGGAGAACATTACCAGTGATCCGTCTCCCACAAGCTCCGTGAATTTATCCCACTGCGGCCTGTTCTTGACACTGTCGCGGCCAGTGAGGCGAGTCAAGGTAAACGACCGCTTCTCTTTCGCTGTCATGTGATGATAGACCGTGCATGTCAGTGTGTAGACTTCCATCCTCACGCCAAGTTCGACACTGCGCTTGAGAGAAGCCGTTACAAGATCGGAATACTGAATACTCATTCGATTTAGAAATCTATTCTGCCCGGCACCGGCATGAAGCTGTAGTCGAGAGTGATCCTGCGATCATCGCCGGTCCCGGAGAAGCCTTTCACAATAATCTTGGCATATTGTCCCGAGGAAGTCTTCAGCAGACAACTTCCTCCCTTTTTCGCTCTGATCTTATCGGCTCCCGGACCTTGAGGTTCTCTTATACGGTCTTTCAGAGACGTAATACTCGATGAGAGAAACTCGACCGAAGGCAGAATCGCATCGATTCGGGATGGTGACACCAGATAGTCCTCACCCTGAATCTGCGTGAAATAAACCTGATTGTCGAGAGCATCGGTCGCCACATATTCCTGCCTCGCGAACGAGTAGCCATCCCGTTCTCCGCTGTAGCTTCTGTTCAGGGTGATCTCTCCATGCGGATGACACACAAACTTGATGGCATTCGATGGCTTGCTCTCCTTGTCGCCCGGGAAGACTATCGTGACAGCGGCGAAATACTTGACGCCATCTTCGAGGTCATTAGCGTCAAATGTTTCGAACTCGATTTCCGCATCGGTATCGCCGGGATACGTGTCTGGATTGAAGGGCACCGCTCCGGCTGCTATCATCGCACTGTCGTCACCGACTGGATTTCCTGATGCGATGTAGATATTGTATCCCCTGATCGGCACGTTGCCGCGGTTTGTTTTCCATGTCAGGAAAGCGTAGTTGTGATTGACATCTACGGTCAGATCAGTTGGAAAAACATCCACGTACTTGGATACGTCAATGTCAATCTGTTTGGATGGAGCGCACGAGAGCAAAGTGATCGTCGCACCAACGAACAGTACGAATACGATTCTTCTATCGACATGCATTACTAACGCACCAAATCCACTGAGAGATGTTCAGGACCGCACCGCAGCCAGGATTACACGTCTCGTCTTTGCGGTCCGGTATATTCGGAATTCGTATCGCCGAGTTTGCGCATCGGGCGCTGGGTTGTCCACTCTTCGAATGCGTGCGCGATCAGGCCTGCGGTTCTGCTCATTATGAAGAAACCCTTTCCGAGTCTGTAGTCGAATCCCATATCCGACACAACCGCAGCAATAGCACCGTCGACATTGATCGGCAACCGTTTGCCGGTCTTAGCTTCCAGTGCATTCTCGATCTCCTTGCACAGGTCAATGTGCCGCCCGCTGAAATCGAGTCGATCAGCCTTCTCGAACAGCTTGATTGTCCGCGGATCAGTCGTATGTAATCGGTGCCCGAACCCGGGCATTCTGACTTTTCTGGCGGAGAGATCCTCCACAAGCTGCGCCGCGAGTTCCGCAGGACTTCCCTCTTTACCGGCCCATTCCTGCATGATCTTTGCCGAACGCTCGATTGCGCCGCCGTGGACATCGCCGATAGAAAGTACTCCCGCGGCGACGGCGGCATTCAACTGATTACCTGCCGAAATACTGTTACGCGCGCCGAGCACCGATGGCGGCGAGACGCCGTGGTCTACAGAAGACACGAGAATCGCCTCGAACATCTCCGCTTCGGCGGGATTCGGAAGTTCGCCCTTGAGCACCAGGAAGATGGTCTCTGCAAAAGTCTTCTTCTCCATCAACTGCTCAATCGGATAACCCCGGACTTCGATCTTGCCCGGTCCGATATTGGTTATACTCGTCGTCCAGCTATTCTCCATCATCTTCCTGCCTCTGCTGTGCTTTGATCAGCGCCGAGTCCGGCTGCGCAAGATATGCAAGCGTCGATTTCCATTCATGCGCCAGTATTTCAAGGCTTCTCTTGGTAGACATCATCATAGCACCGTGCAACGACATATCCCGCTTGAGCAATCCGAGGAGGGGCGCCGAGCCATAGTTCTTTGTCAGAAATCCGATGAACGATGCCGCCTGTTCTCTGCGTTGTTGATACGGCTGCCTTAGGTAGAAATCGTTGTTGACCAGACTGTCGATTTCGAACGCGGTCCCATTCTCGACGTGCTGGAGCACATTTTCATGATAGTTCTCGCCGGAGAAGTCGAGCAGCGTCGGGAATCCCTCATTGACAAAGGCATACTGCGAGCCCTCCGGAGCAACGCGCTTCATCATCAGCTCTGTGATTGGCGCACCGATAGGTGCGAAAATCTCATAGAAGATCGTGTCATTGGAAACAAACGGCACCTGTCGCCCAAACAGTCCTTCAGCCTCGACCTGGTTGTCGAATATCATCATGTAGACGGTCTCAGGAGGTCTCATCCTCAGCATTTGAGACAGCAGAGCCATGATCTGATCGCACTTGTTGCCGATATCAGGGGCCCGTTCTCGAAGATCTTCTCTCGGGGGATACCTGAGCTCGAAAATCTGACTCCTGTACTTCAGCCAATCTGCGAAATACTCGCGGCTGTATGCCTTGGATTGATCAGCGGCACCAGCCTTCTCATCGTTCTTCTCACCACACCCAGTCGACACGGCCAAAACAGCTATCAGGAAAGCACAAATAAGAATAGATGGCAGTGTCGATATGTGGAAGGTTGAAAATCTCTTGAAATTCATAAGTCCTCGCTTATATACGTGTTTACAGATCATTTTAGTTCTCAAACTGTTATAGGTTTCATCTGTTAAATATAATTTTGCTGCGCAGAAGTGTCAACCACTTTGATAGTGACAAATTTCACATAAAACTTGACTTCGATCATCTCATAAATATATTTATGTTTGTTGAGTCTTGTGAAATTGAATGGAGTCCCCTTATGGTTGAAATCATCATCCACGGTCGCGGAGGCCAGGGAGTCGTGATAGCGTCGGAGGTCCTTGCTTCAGCCCTGTTTAAAGAGGGCAAACACGTGCAGGCATTTCCTTCCTTCGGAGCGGAACGACGAGGCGCAGCCGTGGCAGCCTATCTCCGGTTCGATGACGAACCGATACAACTCAGATGTCAAATCTATCATCCCGATCACGTTATCGTACTCGATGAAACCCTGCTCGCAGATCAGGCAACTACCCGCACTTTGAAGGAAGGCGGTTCTGTAGTTGTCAACAGCAGGAGAAACTACGATGACAGCAAGTTGAAGAAGAAGTTTGCTGTGGCGACTGTCGACGCGATCACGATTGCGGTACGACATCGTCTCGGGAGCCCATCCGCACCTATAGTCAACACCGCCATCCTGGGTGCATTCTCAAAGGCAACAGGTTTGGTCAGTCTCGACTCAATCGAGAAGACAATCGAAGAATTCGTTCCGACCAATCAGGCGGATAATGTGGCGGCCACGAGGGCTGCCTTCAACTTGGTCAAGTTTTAGGTAGCATATGTCTAAGAAAATCACATACAAAGGTGAAAAGGAGATGCCGCCATTCGCCATCTCCGAAGGACACATGAACTGGAACAAGACTGGAGCGTGGAGCTATGTCAATCCGATTCATAAAGACAATCTCTCTCCATGCAATTATGCTTGCCCTGCCAGGGAAGACATCCAGGGATATATCCAGCTTGTCCTCAAAGAGAAGTATCGCGAGGCGTGGGAGAAGATCAGGGAGACAAATCCCCTTCCCTCCGTCTGCGGCCGTGTCTGCTATCATCCCTGTGAGCATAACTGCAACAGGAAAGAGTATGACGAGGCGGTGTCCATACACTATATCGAGAGATTCATCGGTGACTGGGGTCTCAAGAACGCGAAGATCAAGCGCCTCAAGACCGACCCATCGAAAGGTGAGGTAGCGGTAATAGGCGCAGGACCAGCCGGACTATCATGTGCATATCACCTTATTCGTGCCGGACACCCGGTTACGATATTCGATTCCATGCCCAAGGCAGGCGGAATGCTCAGAATCGGTATTCCCGAATACCGACTGCCTCGAAAGATTCTCGACGCTGAAATCAAGTCCATCCTCGACCTCGGAATAAAGTTTGTACCCAGGACAGAAATAGGAATCGACCTTCCTTTCTCCGAACTCAACAAATTTGCTGCGACATTCATCGCGGTCGGAGCGCATAAGAGCAAGCGAATGGGCATTCCCGGTGAGGACATATCCGGCATCCTGCCGGGGCTGACATTCCTCCGTGATGTCAACTTTGGTAAGAGGCCAAAACTGCGAGGAAAGGTCGCTGTCATCGGAGGTGGTAACACCGCCATCGATGTTGCACGGTGCGTGCTGCGACTTGGCGGCAAGCCGCTGATACTATACCGGAGATCATACGAGGAAATGCCGGCAATTCGCGAGGAGATCCATGAGGCAGAGCATGAGGGCATCGAGATTCAGTTCCTCACAGCGCCGTTGGAAATTCGCAAACGCGGAAGGATGCTGTCGCTGACCACTCAGAAAATGAAACTCGGCGGAAAGGATTCTTCGGGAAGACGGCGTCCGGTTCCGGTGAAGGGATCGGAGATTACTACTCCGTACAGCATGATTCTTACCGCGATTGGTGAAGACCCGAACATCGCATTCCTGCCGGAGGATCTCCGCCATGAGCGGTGGGGAATTGAGACCGACGAAGCCCAGCGGACATCGATGGATGATGTCTTTGCAGGGGGCGACGCAGGAATCGACAAGCGCGCGGTAACCGACGCCGTCGGTGCGGGACATCGCGCCGCGACCGCAATCAGCCAGCACCTCGCCGGCAGAGATGTCGCAATCCAGGAGATCGATCTGGCCGTGACGCATTTGAACGATCTCCGTCTCGATTACTTCGACACATCGCGTTCGGTCAATAAGAAAAAGATTTCAGACACGGTTCGACCGAAGTCTTTTCGTGAAGTGAATATCGGGCTTGGAGAGCGTGATGCTGAAGCCGAAGCTAATCGCTGTTTCTCCTGCGGAGTCTGCAATAGCTGCGACAACTGCTGGATATACTGCCCCGATATTGCAATTTCGCGCTCCAACGGCAAATACACTGTCAATTATGACTACTGCAAAGGCTGCGGAATCTGCGTCAACGAATGCCCTCGCAGCGCGATACATCTGGAAGTCAAGCAAGCCGATGGCAAGGAAGTCAAATAGCTCAGTGAGGTTAGTATGTACAAAGTAATATCCGGAAGTCACTCGGTGAGCCATGCGGTCAGACTTGCACGCGCCCAGGTCATCACGGCGTATCCTATCACACCGCAGACTTCTGTCGTCGAAAAGCTGTCCGAATTTTGCGCTGACGGTTCGCTTGATGCCAAGTTTATCAAGGTTGAGTCTGAGCATTCGGCAATGGCGTCGTTGATAGGAGCCTCGGCTGTCGGCGCGCGATGTTTCACAGCTACGTCATCGCATGGTCTTGCGCTGATGCACGAGATGCTCCACTGGGCAGCCGGTGACCGTCTTCCGATAGTCATGGCAAACGTCAATCGTGCAATGGGTGCTCCCTGGTCGATATGGGTCGATCATTCGGACAGCCTGTCGCAGCGCGATACCGGCTGGATGCAGCTATATGTCGAATCGAATCAGGAAATCATCGATACGGTTATCCAGGCATTTAAAATAGCCGAAACCGTTCATCTGCCGATTATCGTGAATCTCGATGGGTTCTTCCTTTCGCACACGGTCGAAGAAGTGGACATTCCCGAGCAATCAGATGTTGACTCTTTCCTGCCTCCGTACGAAGCAGAGCACAAGCTTGATGTCAACGATCCGAGATCGATCGGCAATCTAACGACTCCGGACCATTTCTATGAATTCCGTCACATGGCTCATGACGCCGCTCAGCGTGCTTTGAAGTTGATCGAGGAGGTCGGCGCGGAGTACGGCGAGAAATTCGGAAGGCGCTACGGTATCATTGATTCCTACATGATGGATGATGCGGAGATCGCGCTCGTGGCTTACGCGACAGCGGCATCTACGACGCGGGCCACAGTCAAAGAGATGCGTGCCGAAGGCAAAAAAGTTGGCATGGTCAAGATTAGATCGTTCCGTCCATTTCCTGCCGAAGCTCTGATCAGCGCACTCAGAAATGTGCCGAAAATAGCTGTGCTTGACAGAAATGTCAGTATCGGATCAACGGGCATCTTCTGTCAGGAGGTCAAGGCCGCTTTGTACGATGCCAGCCTTCACAACCAGATATTCGGCTTCGTAGTCGGACTGGGTGGCCGCGATATCACTCCGGACGTTGTCAGGAATATCACTGCGCAGGTCGAGGGAAAGCAGGCTCCCGAGTCAGCAATATATTGGGAGGGGTTGAAAGTATGAATACGCAATCATTATTCACAGCACCTGACTGTGAGTTGGTTGAGTGTGGACATCTCGCCTGTTCCGGTTGCGGCGAAGCGCTCGGACTGCGGCTTGTCCTCAAGGTACTCGGCAAGCGCACGGTTATGGTGATACCGGCGTGTTGCGCGACTGTGGTTGACGGTGTGTGGCCGCATTCATCGGTTGATGTTCCACTTCTACACACCGCATTCGAAACCGCGGCAGCGACTGCCGCTGGGGTTCGGGCTGCACTCGATCACAAAGGTGAAAAGGATGTGAACGTACTTGCATGGGCAGGCGACGGCGGAACGTTCGACATCGGCATTCAGGCACTCTCCTCGACAGCGGAGCGTAACGAGAATTACATATACATCTGCTATGACAATGAAGCCTATATGAACACTGGAATCCAGAGGTCTTCCGCGACACCCCTTGGCTCCTGGACCACCACCACACCCGTGAAGAATCCGAAGACTGAGCCGAAGAAAAATATCATAGATATTCTCGCCGCCCATCGCGTACCCTACCTTGCGACAGCGACCGTCGGGCATCCGGACGATCTACTAAACAAGGTGAAGAAGGCGAAGAAAACCAAGGGGTTCCGTTTTATCCATTTTCTGTCACCCTGTCCTCCCGGCTGGAAATCCCCAGCGGACAAATCGATTGAATTGTGCCGTCTCGCAGTCGAGGCGAGAGTTTTTCCACTGATCGAAGTCCACAATGGGCGGAAATACGTGCTGAACTATGAGCCGAAGAAACAGGTGTCTGTGGAGGAATACATCCACCTTCAGGGACGGTTTAAGCACTTGAAAAAGCGTCAGATAGCGACAATCCAGGACAATGTGGATCGCGAATGGGATTTTCTGTTGAAGAGAGTCGAGTTTTCGCGCGGATTATGAGCCACAAAAAAGGCAGAAAAATAGCGGGAAACCAGATAACTTTGGAACAAATTTAGTAGTTGCAGGTTAAAAAGGATGCAAGGCGTTATTCGCTGAGCGATCCTTCTTTTCGTGCGTTTCATGGGCTCCGGGCTTGTTTCAGGCCCGGAGTTAATTTTTGGGGTAATCACACGTTTCCAAATCACACCACAAAATTCTGATCGCAACCACTTCAATTTTCTATCAATCCTCCGAAATACACATTATAGAGAGCCGATCATGCTGTCAGTATAAGTCTCAACACCTTTTCGCACATCGACATCCAATCTGACGGCTGAGAAAGACGCTATCAATAATCTGTATTTTCTAATAACGGAGGAATTATGCTCGCGAGAAATCTCAAAGGTAGGCAAGGTTTCACTCTTATCGAACTGGTCGTAATTATCGTAGTGCTTGGCATCTTGGCGGCGATTGCGATTCCGAAACTGTTCAGCGTGACCGAAGAAGCCGAGAAAGCGACGGTGGCCACAATGGTCGCAAATCTCGAGTCTTCATTGTCGATTTACACTGCCAAGCAATTCGTCAACGGCTCGCCGATTGCAACTCACAATCCATTTGATGATCTTTCAAACGTACCGAGCAATTACAAAGGACCGAACGATCCGGTGACCACTGCAAACACTCCGGATGGAAACTGGTCATGGAGACCGACCGGCAACTGGATCATGTACAATCCGAGAACGAATGTCTCGGGCGGGTGGCTCAACGGCGGCGAAAGATTCATTATCTACCAGGTGCAGGCAGTAGTAGAGGGTACCGACACAGTTGGTCTTCGCCTAACGACGACGCCGGCATACGCGTATACCTGGTAGGTTTGACAAGAATCTGACAGAAATCCTGTGGGGGTAGATGGTCTCAGGACTCCTGAGTTTCGAAGGATCTGTCCCCAACCGCATTCCGATTGAGGGCGATGCATATAGCATCGCCCTTTGCATATTGCACCCATTATCACACCCCCTTGCCGGAAGACATATAAACTTGACATAGTCCCGCCTGGCACGTTTTGTTGATTAATATCTACAATGCGAAAGGCATCACTGTGGGATTCCGGAAGAGACCGTTTCTATTCTCGGCTATTGTCGGACAAGAGAAACTCAAGACGGCATATCTCGCCAATATCGTCAATCCCGGCATCGGCGGCCTTCTGATATCTGGACCAAAGGGCACCGGCAAAAGCACAGTCGTGCATTCAATCACCACGGTATTGCCGGACTATGACGCTGTCGAGGACTGCGATTTCAATTGCGATCCCGACAGACCGGACAGATTCTGCACGCTCTGCCATGAGAGATCAGACGACTGACATGTCAGTAGCCGCCCGCAGATCGATTCTCGCCAGGGAATACTCCTGCCCCGCCAACGCTGTGTTTGCGAACACGAGAGCGATCAGGGACACTATAAGACACAGTACACGTAGGTTCATCTCGAAATCCTCCTAATCATGTCTGGTTAGACCTTGGGCGGTAACGATAGCCAAGCACTCAGAAGTATAAGACGGACAAACTTGTCAATTGTTGCAAGAAAGGCGAGGCAGGCAGGATACTACTTCTGGAATCCACAGTTTACGGACATTGGCCTGAATAGCGGCATAATTGTCTGCGCGGCTTGAGCACCGGTCACGCAGTGGTGAAATGCCTGTGTGGATCACCTTACTGCACAATCCTTGCCTCTTGAATTGTCTGCTAAAGGGCATACATAACCAAGGGAAAGAGCACGAATTGAGTCCATCAGCAATCTCCGGCTCGCCTCGCGCATATCAGAAAAAGTCAAAAAGATCGTTGAGCGACACAGCTGTGCTAACTGCTGATACCAAGACCATGATGATTACAGCTATGTATTCTATGGCTAAATGGACTTCACCAAAAACAAACATCACGAGCTGCTGGACTAAGGGAATGTGGGAGCCTGTCCCATGGAGCAGTCCATAAGTCGCGAGACTGAGAATAATGCCTGAAGCAAGCGGTCCAGCCAGTCCTTTGACGAGGAGCAGTCCTGCAAGAAGCAATCCCGCTGAGAAGAAGTGCCAAAAGTGCCCATTGTCAGAGGAAAGCAGAGCGTACGTAAGGCAGCCCAGGAATGCAACCCCAGCCGATAGGGTCGGTATCGCCATCCTGTCTTTCACTCTGGCTACCATCAGATACCAAATCGCGAGAGTGATAATCACACCGTATCCCAAGATTTCGAGCGCGATTAACATCGCATGGTCTGGACCGATACTTGATCGGAGAATCCACAATATGAATACGTATATAAAATAAGAGGCCGTACTCCACCGCACAGCCAACCTCGCCGCGTTGCTGTCTCCGAGGTTTACATGGCGCATCGCCGCTCTTCGATAAGAATACGGATCCCGTTGTATTGGTAATGTGACTGGAATGTCCTCAAACTTCGGCAAAGGCAAAGAGGGTAAATCAAAGGATGTATCTCTGAATATCGGCAGGGAGGGCAGGGAGGAAGGCACTTTTGGTTTGATGTGAGGTGTCTCCTTGTTTGCTCTCCAGTACTTCAACTCTGAATGCAACCAAATGAGTGGGATAAGCAAGATTACAATCAGGATCACGATCTCCATCTCTGGTGGAGGAGGCGGATACGTTTTTAGCAAACGCACCAGGATGACCACCAGCAGGATTGACAGTAATCTGAGACTCCAGATCCTTGTCCGGTCAGTCATGATTCTTCCAGCCTTTCGCCTCTCTCACGCCCTCAGCTCCTCCACCGGCCCGTTGAAGGCCGCCTACAGCAGAGAATTCGGCGGTCGTTCTCGATCTTCTCCATCTGCCCGCAGTGCCTTCTTGATTCTAGCAATTGAGTTCTGTAGTTTCGACCTGTCTTTCTTCCAGCCAACAAGATTTTCAGCATGTCTGTCAGTCAATAATGATGCCCGGCTGTTCTGCCAGTCAAAAAGATAACCATCCAGGTTCAGGGGAATCATGGCGAGTGTCTTCTGGTTTCGCTCCTTCCATAGTTGCTCTTCTTTCCTTAGCGCTTTGTCGATCTCCGTGTTGACCCAGTAACTTTCCAGTGACGATTTGGAGCAGCAAAGAATCACCTTGTCCCACCTGCTGATGCCCCTATCTATCTGATCTCGAATGTCGTCGCCCGGCAGTATCTGGTGCCTGTCTAGCCAACATCGAATGCCTTCGTTCTGCAGGGCATCAAAGAGATGAGTAGCGAACTCCTTGTCATCGTGACTGTAGCTGATGAAGCAGGAGTAGTACTCGCTGGCCTTGGTGTGCAGGAGTTTGTACCAGTCGATCAGGCTGTCCGGAAGGCCGCAGCCGCGGAGGAACACATCGGGAAGCCCCTTGGACTTGATCAGTGTCTGATAGTCTACAGAGCTCGCTGACATGTGCTTGCACATATCAAGTCCAAATGCATCGGTTAGGTTTACTGACAGGAATCGTGCTTGATAGAGGTAGGCTCCTGTGAAATCTGCTCCAGTTAGATCAGTCGCAGAGAAAATCGTCCCAGTTAAACCGGCCTGTATTAGTACAGCGCCGAACAAGTCGGCTCCTGAGAAATCTGTGAGATAACAGTGTGATTTGATGAGTCGAGCATTCCGGAGATTTGTAGAGTGAAATTCCGCTTCCAACAGAAATGCGCTGGAAAGGTCGGAATTGCTTAGATTCGCCGCCTCGAACTCCGTGCGCCCCTCGACAAAAGTGAGCCTCTTGCCAAAATGCGCAGCAGTCAGTATTGTTGACTTCAAATTCGCGTCAGATAAGTTGATCCCCTGTAGGTTCCTTCCATTTAGATTTGCGCCATGCAATTCGTAATTGTCTGCACCAAAGTCTGGCTTCAGCGTCGGATTCTCCTTCCTCCACTTATTCCAAGCTTCAACGCCCTGCTTCAAGATCTTCACATGCTCTTCATTCGCCATTGTCTGCTATTCCTCCGCTGCCCGCCCCACAAAAAAACTCCCAGCCCGTAATCTCCTCGAGCTTCTCAATTCCGATCTCGTAATCGTAGGGACTGCCCGGCAAAATCTCCGACTGATTCTGAAAACACATTGTACGGTTGTATCGAACGGATCCATGGTCTCCCCTTTAGCTATCATCAACATACACTCAGAGCTACAGTCTGTCAACTGGAAACCCAACCAACTCGGTCGCCGCAACCTTCAGCCGTACCAACGCGCCGAACTTGCCCTCAAGCTGGAAGATGTTTTCAGGGAGAAGGCGAAAGAGAATCAAAAGGTTCATGGCGGGACAGCGCCAGGCCGAACACTTTCGCAGATATCGGCAGAACCGATCGACACACGATCCGAACTCGCCCGAGTCGCTGGCGCATCCCTCACTCAAATCTCTGCAATTACTTTGATATGTCCAAATCAGCAGTCGGGAAATTCATCGCCGTTCGAGTCTCCCGGTGCGGGTCCTCCTGCAAAGATGTATTGAATCAAGTATAGAACGTCATCGACGTCAATCGCGCAAAAACCACTCGTGAAGAGAATTATCTCTTCAAAGACAGATGAACTTTATCCTTGACTAGTCAGCGACTGTACGTTTTCAGACAAAGTGGACATTCTGACTTGAAAGTCAAAACACAGTTTATCTCATGGAAATCAGTCTCCAGCTGTCCCGGCTCCAGAAGAATCCGGCATTGACTGATAGAATGATCCGATCACTACTCAGGGATCACGCCTTCAGTGTATTTGTCTGTGTCACTTTCTGTGTCAGTGCTTTCTCTCGTCAACTTGCGGGATGATGATTGTGAGGCAGCAGGCAGCACATAAACAATCAGGCGGCCGAGAGAACCCGACCGCCTGTGTCGCGAGAAATCTGGGGAGATGATCTATTTCATGAGCACCATCTTTCTGGCGTCAGTGAAGTCGTCCGCCGATATCGTGTAGAAATAGATACCGGATGATACCGGCTCGCCGTCGTCGGTCGTACCATGCCATGTGACATTGTGCTCTCCGGCCTGCATGATGTCGTCGACGAGTGTAGCGACACTCTGGCCCATGATGTTGTAAACTGCGAGCGTGACGCGCGAGTCCTTCGGCAGGCTAAAGCTGATCTGTGTTGTCGGATTGAACGGGTTGGGATAGTTCTGATTGAGTGCGTAACTACCCGGTATCATACGGCCCTCGGTCTGCCTGTTGAGTTGCGTTTCGAGCCTGCCGCCGCCCTCGGCGACAGCGGCCGAATTGACAAGTTCCAACTTACCATCACCTTCGTATGAGATACTGATGATGTCGATCCCACCTGCGGGGATCATGTTCTGACCGTAGATGTCGATCAACCCAACCTTGAACATACCGTCAGTTTCGCTGAAGAAGACGCCAACACCATCGATTAGACTTCTTGCCTCCAGTTTCGAAACATCTCCGGAGGCCGCGAACTCGAACTGGGCAGCCTGCACCTCTCGATCTGCATCCAGCGACAGCGTAAACGAATTTCCGCCGTCGTGGCCATCACTCATGACCACTCCGACGCTGCCAACCACTGTCTTGGGTGGTGCGGACTTGCCACCACCGCAGTCTCCCGGTGCCGGTCCACCGGCGAATATGAACTCGATGAGGTAGACTACGTCATCGATATCGACTGTGCCGGAGCAGTCAGCGTCACCAGCCTCGTAGGGAATTGGCGGCTGGCCGCCTGCGAAGATGTATTCAATCGAGAAGACGACATCGTCGATATCGACAGCACCGTTGCCATCGGCGTCGCCATCCACGTAAGTACCTTCGTATACAGCATCCCAGATCGACTGGCCAATAATCGGAGGAACAGTCGAACCATCCTTGTACGTTATTCCGGCAGGCGTCATGCTTGTCGACGTAACCGGGACGCATGCGGGCGATCTAGTGTATTGATCATAGTTAACACTGACAGACCCCCAGTTGAGATTCCAGCTAGCTGTCAAGTCGATAAGATCGACTGACTGACCCGGTGTCAGATGGAGCGGATCGGCGTTTGATCCGTCAAAAGCGCGAATGAGGAGAATACAATTTTGTTCAACACTCCCTTGAGTCGAGATGTTGCGAACTGTTGTGGACGTTCCGGGAGCAGACAGTCCGTTGCTCCACGTATAGCTGATGGAACCCTGAGATCCCCCGACGATGGGCAGTTCAATCGGGATTGTCACCATCCAGACATACATATCGTCCCAGGTGTTGTTTCTCAGACGAATCGTAACCGTGCTGGAGCCACTTCCTGTCGCCGTTATCGGACTGGGAAACAGGACTTGAAGACCGGATTGACTCGGCACCTCAACCGGATGAGGAACTGTCAGGAGTTGGTCTATTCCCGATAGGAAATAGAGGCTGAATTGTAAAGCATCGCCATAGGTCGGTTGGCAGGAGAAGAAGGGATTCGCCCAGCCGTCATACTCCCAACTGGCTGTAACAGAGGAGGGGACAGGCTGGGGGTTGTTGCTGGTAAGGTAAGATATCATATAGACCAGGTCTGCAACAGACAGCACCAAGCCATCATTGTTCGGATCCCACTTGTGGCCATTGAAGCAACTCGCTTCGCCGTACAAATTCGACATAGTCAACTGGTCAACGAAACTCAGCATTTCACGCTGTCCAATGACGTCCTGAAAATACTCGTACGGAGGCAATACATCAATTGTTGGGAGGCCGTTCTTACTGAATGCGTCATCATTATAGTGCATCACCGACATGAAGTCGTACGGGCCGAACATGAAGCCTACCCATGTCGAGTCGGGCGAGTGAATGTAGAAATTGGATTCTCGACCCGCTTCGATGTTTCCCCAGTTGATCTGCACGAAATCATCGCGATCTTCGCGACTCTGTTCGTGCCAGAGTCCGAGCGCATGTCCGAGCTCATGTGTGATGATGAATTCCCAGGTCCAGTTGAAGATGTTAACAACCTGCTCTCCCCCGATACAACCGACAAATGAGTTGTTACCGGTTGAACTCTGAATATGGATGTAATCGGCCTGTGTAGTTCGAGGAATGAAATCTACTCCAGAGACTTCCTCCCAATTTGACATCGCCTGGAGTGCCCTAGTCCGATTCGTCGAGTTTACATTTGCGTCGAACTCGTAGGGTACCACTCCATTGACCCACAACTCGTTGTACATACAGCCGAGTGTCATCTGATCTTCAAAATCGATGGGAACTATGATGTCCCCTTCTATGATCTTGCATCCCTCAGGGACACCGTCGATTCTCTCGCCGGAACCGGGGGTTCCGCCTGCAAATGCAATGCATGTCAGCAGCGAAATCATTGTCGCAACGACAATCATCTGCCTGGTAGTTGTTGTTACGAAGTTCATTTTTTCTCTCTCCCATTCAAGTCTGTTTTGTGAATTGTCCAGGAACTGTCGCCTGGATTGTCTGTGCGGTAATATATTGCCGCACTGTGCGTTTCCTCTCCATCCTGTCTCCTTCCCTCTTGCTTGATAGTGATTCTCTGTATCCGGGTTTCTCATCTCTAATCTCCACTTTATGTCGTTCACTTATCCCAACGATCGGGGATTGCTTTTTCGGAGATGATGGGGAGAATTTCGTGAGATGTGCACTCAGGATGGGATATTAGTGTAAGCGGGGAGCTTTGTGCAGTATGAGGCTACAACTGGGCACCCGCGCATACAGAAAGGCCCGCATGCAATGCTTGCGAGCCTTTGTATCTTTGTGCCGAAGGGGGGATTTGAACCCCCACGCCCGTAAGGACACTGCGCCCTGAACACAGCGTGTCTACCAGTTCCACCACTTCGGCATCTCAGGTCGTACAATATAATCTGTCGGCACAAAGTCGCAAGATTTTTCTGGATTAAACGCCCCTTTTCGGTTAGCCTTATATCAGGAGTGAAGTCATTCCCTCGACATTCTGTTAAACAGGTGGAGGGTGTAAGCGTCTCTAGTTCGAGATTAATTGCGATCCGAAAAGCTAATAACGGGGGAGGAATGCCGTGAGACTAGTGCACGTGCTGATCATAATCGCTGTCACGGCATCAAACCTCATTGCCGCAGATATCGGCGTGATCGGCGCGAAAACCTGGACGGATGATGCTGACATTGGTGATCCGGAAGGGCTGGGAATTTTCGTCACTGATCGAGTTTCCGAACATTTCAGACTTCAGCTCGAATACCGCTATTTCCGTCATGAAAGGGAGGTCCTGGGATGGATCACCAGCCAGTGGCAACCGGTCTACGGTGATCCAGAGTTGCTTAAGAGCGTCACTACATATAACGCATTCGATGCCGATGTGCTGGTGGAAATTTGGCGGCTCGGCAGATTTGGAATCGAATGCGGACCCGGAATCAGCATGAACAACGTCAGCCTCAAGAGGATAAGCACCGATGTAAATCCTACCAGCGACGATAGGTCAGTAAGCAGGTTGGGTCTATCATTCACGACACGGGTCTCAACGCGACCTGTGAGCACTTCACCATTCCGACTTAATCTGTCTTTCAAAGCCAAGCACATACGCGCGGACAAGACTCAATTGCAGGACTCCTGGACCCCCTACGAAGACGGCCTGGGCATCTATGAGCTAAGCATCGGGCTTGCATACATCTTCGACTGATCCAATCTCAACCGCTCCGAAATACTGAATCACAAAAAAAGCCTCTTCCCTGTCTCAAGGGAAGAGGCTTTGTATCGTCTTTAATACATCCTGCTACTTCATCAACACCATCTTCTTCGTGACTGAGAAGTCACCAGCAGAAACCCGGTAGAAGTATATGCCGGATGCAGCATCGCCACCGGTTTCGTCAAAGCCGTCCCATATCACAGAAACTTCTCCGGCCGCGCTGGATCCCTTGTAAGATCGGACTTTCTGGCCGGCGATGTTGTAAATCGTGACACTCCAATCCGATGCATGCGGCAAGGAGAGGAGTATCTCGGTCACCGGATTAAATGGGTTCGGGAAGTTCTGAGTGACCGTGAATTGGGTCGGCAGCACGATGTCCTTCACCAATACAGTCAGATCATTGCCATAGTAATCGACAACTTCATGGCCGATCAGTTCCATATCACCGTTAGAAGTAACTGTCAGAATCTCATTCTCACCCGCTGCAATCCGGTTGCCTTTGAGGCTGTACACCAGCACTCGAAGCTGACCGTCAACAACGTCTGAAAGCACGGTCATGCCGTCGACATCATCAGCAACCCTCACTTCGACTGCCTCGGCTGGATCATTGAGGTCGAATACGAATCGCGCAGCACCTATATCGACAATCGATTTTGCTGTCAGGCTATACACATCAGCGGATCGGCCAACATTCAACTCAATACCATTCGCATATGGCGTCAACTTGGCAATCGGGAGAGCATCGCCGGTGATGATTCTGATCAGGTAGACCAGGTCTCCTACTGTCAGGATTCTTCCGTCGTTATTAACATCCGATGCAGCTATTTGACCCTCAGGTCTCACCGTGAATACCGAAAGCCCATATATGAAGTAGTTGGTGTAGAGAACACCATCGGCGATTTCGTTGGCAACATCATTGAGGTTAAGGTCACCGCGCGCATCGATCGAATCTGCACAAACGATGTCGATTCCGCCGAATTGGAATTCGAGGAATCGGATCGCGCTCGGCTTTTCCGGATCCGGGTTGAGACAGTAGTCACGAGCGCCCAGTCCGATTGGACGAGCATCTTCCGGGAATTGATCGTCATCATCCTCGTCCCAGATCAGACCAATGTCGTAAGCGTAAATCCTGGAATCGATGTACAGCACATCACCATCAACGCTCGATATCGAGTTATCACCACAGTCGCTCCAATAGAACTTGATCGGAACGTATTGACACTCAAAAGACCGGTCGTTGGTGACATAGAACTTCATCACCACTAATTCATGCGGATCCGTGTCCGGAGGGCCAAAGCAGTCGGGATGATTCGGGCCGTTGTTTGTCTCGGCAAGTGCGACTATGCGCAACAGACCGGATGGGCAGGGACCTTCACAGTTCCCCTGCACGCCGAAACGATATGTGAAGTACTCCCAGCCGCAATCTTCAAGAAGTTGACCCGGCAGCGCTTCCATAGGCGTCAATGCAGAGGCGTCGTACGTAATCAGGAAATCGAACCCACCCATTTGGATCGGGTTGTTTCCCAGAGTTATAGAAACATACTCGTAATGCCCCTGATAGGTGTCATGGGTCTTCTCAATCGTCACTACAGGCGGGATGCAATATATTTCGTCAATAACGAACTCGATCTGGAAGCTCTGCTCACAGGTCTCCCCGCAGGCATCGGTGCACAGCATGGTGACATTCACTGTTTCACTACCTGTTGGAGTGTAGTGCCAGAATCCTCCCACAAGATCGCCCGGGCTCCCCCCCACCAACGCGCATGAGGTAAGGTTGTTGTCCACATCAGTTCCATAGGCCTGCAAACTCACAGGGGTAGGCTCACATTGACCTATCTGCGTGTAGGTCGGCAGATGGCAGACTGGAGCTGAGTTGCGTGTAACTTCTATATTAACGGTGCCGCCGCAAGTCGCACCGCATTCATCCCCACACTCGAATGTACCGGAGTACATGCCTGTTGCTGCGGCTGTGAATGTCCAGGTGGAACCGTCAAACGTACCGGGCCCTGACACCTTCGAACAGCCAACCAGGTTGCCGTCTGGATCGATCGCCGAGATTGGGATATTGAATGTCGTATCACCGCAGATGAAATAGCTGGCGTCATCGGGCAGATCGCACGAAGGTGCAGCATTGTAGTGTACGGTCATGGTCGCCGAACCCGTACACGTCTCACCGCAGGCGTCCACACATTCGAACGTCGCACTGTAGGTGTTCGATTCCGATGTTTCGAATGTCCACGTCGAGCCATCGAATGAGCCGACACCCGACATCATCGCGCAGCCAACAAGATTACCATCTGGATCAACCGCCAAGATGGGAAAGTTGAACGTCGTATCACCACAGACGAGGAATGTCTGATCTCCGGGGATTTCGCAAACAGGAGCGCTATTGAGTTCAACGGCAATAGTAACCGTACTTGTGCAACTGGCGCCGCATTCGTCCGTGCACTCTATGTCGGCGCTATATACACCCGGTCCGATCGTCGTGAATGTCCATTCGCCATCCGCATAAGCACCCGGACCGGAAATCAACTCGCAAGCCGCGAGATTGTCGTCAGCATCAAAGATTGCAACCGGCAAAACAAATGTAGTGTCTGAGCAGATGAATACCGTGCCCAAATCAGAATCAGTGCACAGAGGGGCATCATTCATGTCGAAGATGATTGTGAAAACACCCTCACAGGTGGCACCGCAATCATCGACGCAAACAATCGTCACGGTTACAGTATCATTTCCCGTTGGTGTGTAATTCCAGTTCCCTCCAACAAGATCACCGGGACCGGAGTCTATCGAGCATTCTACAAGGTTATCTTCTGCATCGGTTGCCGAGACCGGCAAAGAGATCGGGGTCGGCACACACTGGAATATTGTCATATCTCCCGGCACACTACAAACTGGGGCGCTGTTGACAGCGACTGTGATAGTCACCGTACCACCGCAGGTTTCGCCACAGGCATCGACACACTCGAATGTACCGGTGTATGTGCCTGTTGCTGTGGCTGTGAATGTCCACGTAGAACCATCGAATGAACCGTCACCTGAAGTCATCGTGCAGCCGACAAGATTAGCGTCAATATCTGTAGCTGAAACCGGGAAAGCGAATGTCGAATCACCACACACGAAGTAACTGCCGTCTGATGGAAAATTGCAGACCGGAGCAGTGTTCTCCTCGACTGTGATAGTCACCGTACCACCGCAGGTTTCACCACAGGCATCGACGCACTCGAATGTACCGGTGTATGTGCCTGTTGCTGTGGCTGTGAATGTCCACGTAGATCCGTCGAATGAGCCATCACCCGAAGTCATCGTGCAACCGACAAGGTTACCATCGACATCTGAAGCAGAAACCGGGAATGCAAATGTCGTGTCACCGCAGGCGAAGTACGAATTATCGCTTGGCAGAGTGCAGACCGGGGCGCTGTTATAGCCAACGGTGATGGTGACCGTCCCGCCGCAGGTCTCTCCACAGGCATCAACACACTCGAATGTTCCGGTATATGTCCCCGGACCGTTGGTGGTAAATGTCCATGTCGAGCCGTCGAACGAACCGTCACCGGAGGTCATCGTGCAGCCGACAAGATTGTCGTCGGTCGCAGAAATCAGATAGCTGAATGTAGTATCGCCACAGACGAAGAAAGATGCATCGTCAGGCAGATTGCAGACCGGAGGCACGTTATAGTCAACCGTAATCGACACTGAACCTGTGCATGTCTCACCGCACTCATCGATACATTCGAAGCTCGCAGAGTATGTTCCCGGACCGGTCGCTGTGAACGTCCAGTTGGAACCATCAAATGAACCGTCACCCGAAGTCTTCGTACAGCCCACTAGATTGCCATCGGAATCTGTAGCCGAGACTGGGAATGTAAAAGTCGAATCTCCACAGAGGAAGTAAGTTGCATCGTCCGGAATGACACAAACAGGGGCGCTGTTCTGTGTTATGGTGATGCTGGTAGTTCCTCCGCAAGTCAGACCATATTCGTCAACGCATTCGAACTCAGCAGTATAAACGCCGGGACCGCTAGTGGTAAACGTCCAGCTGCTGCCATCGAAGGTACCGGGACCGGAAAGCACTGAACATCCAACGAGATTATCATCGGGATCAGTCGCAGAGACCGGGAAAGTGAACGTTGTGTCGCCACAAAGGAAGAACGATGCGTCACCAGGGATGTCGCAAACCGGCGGCAGATTATAGATGACTGCAATATTGACTGTGCAGCTCTTAGTATCCGTTGCACCGCACTCATCAACGCATTCGAATGTAGCCGTATAGACTCCGCCCGGATAGGTCGATGTGAATGTCCATGTGCTGCCATCAAATGTACCGGGACCGGAGAGCATTGTACAACCTACCAGATTGCCATCGATATCGCTAGATATGATAGAGAAGTTAAATGTCGTGTCTGCCCCAATGAAGAATGTGGTATCATTCGGTACTACGCACACCGGAGGAGTATTGTACGTGACAGTCATATCTACCGTGCCGCCACATGTCGCACCACACTCATCGATACACTCGAAGGTCGCCTTATATAGCCCTGGGCCCGATGTTGTGAATATCCACGTCGAGCCGTCGAATGAACCGTCACCTGAAGTCATCGTGCAACCGACAAGATTAGCGTCAATATCTGTAGCTGAAACCGGGAAAGCAAACGTCGAATCACCGCATATGAAATATGAGCCGTCACTCGGCAGATTACAAACCGGCGGAGTGTTCTCCTCGACTGTGATAGTCACCGTACCACCGCAGGTCTCGCCACAGGCATCGACACACTCGAATGTACCGGTGTATGTGCCTGTTGCTGTGGCTGTGAATGTCCACGTAGAACCATCGAATGAACCGTCACCTGAAGTCATCGTGCAGCCGACAAGATTACCGTCAGCATCTGTTGCTGAAACCGGGAATGCGAATGTCGAATCACCACACACGAAGTAGCTGCCATCGGAAGGCAAGCTGCAGACCGGTGCGCTGTTCATTACAATCGTGACGTCAATGCTGCAGGTGTCCGCCTCGCCGCACTCATTCGTGCAAATTAGAGTGATGGTATTCAACCCTGCTGTCGGTGTGAAGCATACAGAATTGCCGTTCAGGTATCCGCCAAGCACAGTAGCCGTATGTGTACAACCGAAACCGGGGAGACATATCTCATTGAGATTGCAGACGAGAATGGTGGTATCATTTGGACAGGTAGCCACTGGCGGGTCACAGCAGTTACCCACCTGAAGCTCCACAGTTTTTTCGCTACAGCAGTAATCGCCAGGGCAGCCAGATTGATCATTGCAGGCGTACAGACTGACTGTGACATATCCGCCGTAGGCAGCGGTGACCGTGTAAGTGATCGAATTCGTTCCCTGACCACTGACGATTGTCCCGCCAGTCACCGTCCAGTCATAGCTGGTGGCGCCGGTATCGGCCTCGCATGTATAAGTTGATCCAGTGCAGACCGTGTCAGATGAGCATGTAATGGCAACGTTGGGTGGCGTGCACAGAGCGGTATTTTGGATGCTCCGATCCATTCCGCCTCCGCCGCCACCATCGAGTTCAAGCGCTCTCATGTGATATGAAGCGCCTCCTATTGAGCCGGAGCCATTGCCTGTTCCCCATGTATCTGAGGTGCTCTCCGCGAGATGGCCACCCCAGAAAAATCCGACGCTGCCAGTGCTTCCGACCGTGAAGTAGACTTTTACGTTGAATTCATAATTGGGATCGCTGCCCGTGAACCAGTAGTCACTCAGTGAATCAATGGTGACATTGTAAGCCTGAAGGTTCATCGGCGTGTCGAGGCCGAAACCCGATTGGAAGAAATTCGCGGGCAAAGCGCCGGTGTAATTGGCTGGATTTGTTGGATCGGGAAAAGCGAATGACTCTGTCGGTGAGGTGCATCCCGGTGGAGGTGAAGTGGAGATTGTGCCACACACGCCTCCGGCACTTGCAATGCCATCCGCTTCGGAAATGTCGTAGTCGGCGAAGTAATCATATGCGTGCAGGCCGTTCTTGGTCCACTCACACTGAATCGTGAAAAAGTGCTCAGTGCTTGCATCCGTGCTTTTGATGAAATAACGGAACGGAACCAGTCTTCCCTCGCTGTAGCATGAATTGGACGAATTGATGTTCCCATTTGACCATGAAGGGCCTGTCGTGCTTGTACCGTTCTGCAGTTGATTTAAATAAGTCTTGAGTCCCAGAGTCACGGTCGTGCTTGGTACCGGTTCCTTGTCTGGCACCACTCCCTCGATCAGCATCGTGTCAGGAATAATGGCGTCTATTGGAATTTCCCACGATGTTGTGAAACTGCCGTATTGATCGGCAGTAACATCCCATGGCTCCAGGTCATGTGCACCAAGCAGAGGCGTGATTTGAATAGTTACAACTTGATCGGGCTGGTATCCGGAGCCCGAAATTAGAGCAGTGTCGCCTGGAGCATAGTAGGAAGTGTCGGTCACCACCTCCGCACCAAATATGGCTGACGTCAATGATGCAAGCAGCAATCCTACGAATCCCATCAACAGTAGAGTGCGTTTCATAGAATCTCCCGGTATACCATGACATGAAATGAATAGTAGAAATTTCTGTTAGTATCGATTCCGAGCGTTACGGAAAGTGCGATCACACCTGGGATGCATCAGATAGAGTACAGCCGATGGCGCCTGGAACAACCGCACAAGTACATCGCTCTCCCCCACAAGAGAGCAATTCAGCCCACGTATAGCTGCCCCGTGTCATACCGAAAAAAACAAATCATGCAGGCATAAAATCCCTGCGTGTTAGATGAGTAAATAATCTATAAGAATGTACCACGTTCACATCCCATTGTCAAGTTGTTTCTCGCGTCGGAAATGACTAAAGTGATTGAACGGGAACACAATAGGCCATGTTTGTCCGGATATTGTGGCCTCACATACCCAATATAAGTGGGTGAGCGAATATTCTGGGAGTTGAGCGGCAAGTTTGTGCTCGGATTCCCAGCCCTCACCATGTTATATTGTGGGATTTTCAAGACTTGAATCGGGAGCGGCGTCACGACTACTTACACCGGAGAACTTGCAGCCCTCTTGACGGCTTTCCTGTGGGCATTCACAGCCATATTTTTCACGAGCGCATCCAAACGCATCGGTTCGTTCATTGTTAATATGATACGCATCCCTATGGCGTTGATAATCATAGCTACCACCCTCGCATTTACGACCGGAAGGTTGTTCCCTCACGTGGACTCATCCGGTCAAATATACTGGCTTGTTGCGAGCGGCATTGTTGGGCTTGTTCTTGGCGATACATTCCTGTTCAGGTCATTCATCATCCTCGGCCCTCGCCTCGGTTCACTCATATTCGCGAGTTGGCCGATAATGACCGCTGTCATGTCCTGGTTCTTCTTAACCGAAATCCTCAGCCCTACTGCAATAGCTGGCATAGCCATCGCATCCGCAGGCATTGTCTGGGTGACAAATGAACGGAAGACAGAGTGGCAAACCGAGATGGTCTCAGCAGATGAAGGCTCCAAGAAACTTGGCGTCATATATGCACTACTCGGTGCGATTGGCCAGTCTTCGGGGCTTGTGATGGCAAAATACGCCATGGGGGAAACTCTTGAACCTCTAGAAGCAAGTTATGTGCGTATGATTGCCGCTTGCATCGCGATATGGATATATGGGGGACTTGCCGGGCATTTGCCTGCAGTCGTGTCGGCAATGAGAAAAGGCAAGGCGATGATGTACGCTCTCGGCGGATCGATCTCCGGCCCGTTTCTCGGAATCTGGATGTCGCTTGTTGCTGTGAAACATGCAGAAACCGGAGTCGCCGCCGCAATAATGGCCTCGGTACCGGTGGTGATAATCCCAGTGACGATTTTTGTCTACAGACAGAAACCCTCAGGGAGGGCAATGGCCGGTGCTATTGTGACAGCAGCTGGAATTGCGCTGCTGTTCATGCGCTGACTCTCTCCTCCGATATCTCCGGAAATGCGGTCAATCATTCAACGCATACAAGCCGTCTGTCAGGATATATTCCGCCCTATGCAGCGTCTGTTCGGCGAATTCAGCCTCCAGACCTCCGCCGTAAACCGCCGCGCCTCTGTCGTTCGGTTCTGACCTCTTGTACTTGTGCCCCACACTGAATGCTACAAGCCCCCCCTCCGGAAATGCCCAGAGAATGCTGTCTACAAGCGCCCTCGCCAGGCGAGCCTGACCGAATTCACTCTTGACAATTTCAGCCTGGGTGGGGTTTGACACAAAGAGAGGTTCGAGCAGGATCGCCTTCATGTCAGTATAGTAGAGATTCCCATCACCCCGGCCTCCTGGCTCCGGTTGCAGCAAGCCGTCATCGCCACCGAGCTTGGTGCCAAACTCGAGGGCTACTCGCTTGGCATACCATCTTCCCCATTCGCAGGATTTCTTCGATGCATTTGATCCCACCACTGCGAGACTATAATCTGCCGACGGGTCCGTCCAACTGTTGAAGTGGTGCTCAACATAGCAGACAGCATGATCGTCATTAGCAGTCTCCTGTCTCTCGCGGTAATCCCCCTTGTAGAATCTAACCTCATATCGGTACATAGCCGCACCTCCTTTGCACAACTGACTCTGTTCGGATCTGAGGACTCTGACTGTATCACAAGGAAGTGGATCCCGACGTATTTGTCAATGCTTTCTGAAGAATCTCAATGTGAATAATGTGTCGCTGCGACACATTAACCGTGCGACAACTTTTTCATTGCAGCATCGCACTGCTGGCGGTATGTTGGATCCGAAGCCGCAACCGGATCGGAGATACAATCGGATGACCCATTTCATAGACCTGTCGCGTGAGTCACAAGAATGCGCCGCGGACGATGCACCGCTTGCCTCCTGCGAAGGGAAATTCGTTCAGATTCGAAATGACGCAGATGAGTACCTGGTTTTTGCTTCGAAAGGGCTCTGCAAGTATCATTCGCACATAGTGGAGACGTTCGCATCTCTTCGGAATATCGACGTCAGAGAGAACAGCAAAGGAGATGCGGTCTACTTCGTCGACCCGATGTGGGAAGTCGTTGGGGGCGGCAAGATGAAAATAGACAGAGACAATCGGTCTGTCGAACTCGCAGGATCGTCTCAGGCTTATGGCCCATTTGATACGGTCGGTTTGAAGTCGAGGCTGACACCATCATTTGACGGCTATACGATAAACGTAGCATGACAATCATCGCGGTGAATTCTGTGAATCGGATTGAGTGCACAGGCGTATCATATGATACAGGATGGGCAACGATCACAACGATATATCGACGAAGTGAACATAAAGGAAGATATCTATGCGGTACATTCTGATGACAATATTCTCTACCATACTCCTCGCAGGCTGCAGCGGAGATGGCAAGCCGTTCTTCATGGAAGGCAGGATGTCCGACTATTTCCCGATGCAAGTCGGAGACACATGGTACTACACTGCTGACGGGGAGACTATAGTCGTCAGAAGAATCGGTGACGAGATAGACCTTTCCGGCATCAATTGCATGCCCGTGCTGACAAGCCTTCCTCCCGTGGTGACAGATACTCTCGAAGAGTGCTGGGGAATCAGCGAAACCGCCTTCTCGCTGTACCTGATCGCATACAGATACTATCCCGACCCACCACTGATCGTGCCATTTGACCTGACTTCAAATTCCCCGTATATGTATGACTCGTTCGCCAAGAAAGACAACAATCCAAACTCGGGATTCCGAATCAAGGGGACGCTATCATTTGAAGGACTTGTGACCAGGACCGTCCCTGCCGGTACATTTAAGAACTGTCTCAAGCTGCGTTACGATGACGGTAGCGAGCCGTATGACGAATACTACGCTCCCGGCGTCGGCCTTCTCGACAACGGCGACATCATCCTCGATTCAGCAGTTGTCGGCGGAGTAAAGTACGGCGGGCAATAGGGATAACGACCCATAGAAAGCACATTGAGTTCATTACCCCACATTAATGATTGACATGGTCTTGCACATCCTGTAGTTTCGATGTGATGACACTGTGTGATCGGGAAGTCACATTGGACTTCCGAGCCAAAGGGGAAAACCATGTTCAAGTTACAGTGCAGGCATCGACGCCAGTTGGACTGGCATGTATTCGAACAAAAGCAATCAGGAGATTGGTTTCTGAGCTTGCTACCCGAGTATGCCGAGCTCTTTGAAAAACTGGAACCCGACCTTATGCGGAAAGCACGTTCGCCCTGGAAAGAATCATCCAGCAGAAAGGCAATGAATCTCGTCCTAAGTGGGCTCACCGATATTGATATCGAAAGAGTTGAGAGTTTCATCGGTGACTTCAAGCGACATGTAGTTCTCGGTGCGAGCAGACACATCGAACCATACTTCACAAACGAAGTAGACTTCTGCCTGGCTCTCGACTTCAATTTCGCATCTGTGGAAGAGGGGCGGTACACAGAGATTGGAAAGCTGGAGTACGTTGCCAAGTACCAAGGTTCGACATCAGCAGGAGATGAGATTGCAGAACGAATGGCATCCGCATTTCACCGAATTCCCGCAGCTGACAAGTCTCTGGACTGTTGTCTGACATATATACCTCCGTCACCCGACAAAGAATACTATCTTCCGAGATACCTGGCGGAAAAAATCATGTCTCATCCGGAAATGGTCTGCCGAATGCGAACGGTGAACCCGCTTGTAAGGGCCGAATTGCGAACGAAGAAACCGAATATCAAAGAGATCAGATTCATGCAGAAGATCAAGAAGTGCGAGAGGATATATTCTGTTGAAAACGTAAGTCTTTCAGCTCCGGTACGAGGGTGCTGTGTGTATGTGATAGATGATCTATATAAGTCGGGCGTATCCATCTGGTCATTTGCGAGATGTCTCAAAGATGCCGGCGCCAAATCAGTCATGTGCCTTGTCTGCGTGAAATCGTGCGGGGACAGGGATTCGTCATGATGCACGGAACTGCATATCTGCAACTGATGCTCGCCTATGGCATTGGACCGAAGGGAATCATGCGTCTGCTGGGCAGACTGCAAAGAGAGGATCGCTCGATCGAAGACTTCATCGATGCGCCGGTATCCGAGTTGACAACTGACTACGGACTCGGCTCAGACACAGCAGCCTCAATCGGTGAAATGCGGCAGGAGTCTGAATTGATCGCGCAGGAACTGGAAAGCAACCAAATTCACACATTGGTTAGAGGACTAGAGGGATACCCAATCAGACTCGAACATGTTCTTGGGCAGGATGCTCCACCAATAATCTTCGCGGCAGGCAATCTGAATATCATGGAGCTGAAGAGTGTCGGAATTTGCGGCGGCAGAAAAGCGACTGACCGAGGCTGCGAAGTCGCAAGGAAATGCGCCGAAGTGTTCTCCCGGGCAGACGTTAATATTGTAAGTGGCAATGCGCCCGGCGTCGACATATCGGCCCATTACGGGGCGCTGGCCGCAGGTGGCACTACGACGTTTGTTCTCGCTACCGGCATACTCCATTTCACAGCGAGGTCAGGATTTGAAGACGTTATCGGTGATGACAACTACTTGGTAATGTCCGAATTCTCGCCTCGAACCGGTTGGCACGCACATAACGCGATGCAGCGAAACAAGACCGTATGTGGGATGTCCAATGCTATTATTCTGGTTGAGCCTGCACTGAAAGGCGGGACTTTCGCCGCCGGGACAGCAGCACTACAACTTCAGCGTCCTCTGTTTGTTGTAGACTACGATGATGCGCGGAGTATCGCCAAAGGGAACATGTACTTTATCGACCGAGGCGCACGCACTCTCGACTCCGACAGAATCGGAAGTGAAGAGCTGGCAATAGTCGTGTCTTCGCTCGATACCAAACTCGATCGGCCGGTGCAGTCATCACTGTTTGACAGTCTTGACTCAAATGATCCTCAGACATGAGCGGATCAGAGAACTAGCTTCAGACCTGCCTCAGTCTTCCATCGTCGAGCGAATACAATTTGTCCGCGACATTCGCTACGAACGACCGATCATGACTGATTAGCAGAAATCCCCCGCGGAAATCCTGCAAGAGCTGCTCAAGGACTTCGATTGACTCGATATCCAAGTGCGATGTCGGTTCATCAAGAAATAGAAACTCCGCCTTCTCCAGAATGCATTTCACGATTGCAGCGCGCATCAACTCGCCATACGAGAAATTTCCGATTGGCTCGCAGACTTTTTCTTTTCGCAATAGCGCAGCACCGAGATACTGCCTGATTGTGGTTTCATCACACCCGCAGCTGTCGAAGTTGTCCAGCAGGTTCTCTTTCTGATAGAAACCAGCCAGCCCCTGCGGAACATAGGCATTCTTCACTCCGCCAGTGAGGCGACATTCCCCACGAGTCGGCTGCAAATCCTGCAAAGCCAGCGCAATCATCGTCGACTTTCCGGAACCATTGGTGCCCATCAGGCAGACTTTGTCCCTTGTTGATGCCGAGATACTTATCTCGTGAAGTAGGAAATCATCTCTGTCATCTTCGCCACTTGCACGAGTCTCATAGCGAAACGAGACATCCCTGAGAGAGAACACTTCACGATTCCGGACATCATACTCCGGAAAGTGGAGATTCAGCACTTTGGGAATGTATGGTCTCGTTTTCTCAAGTTTCTCGATTTGCCCGGTTGCCCGAGCCTGCATCGCTTTGGCGCGTTTGGCCATCTTCGCAGAGAGCCTGCTGATATGCCCTTTTGCACTACCTGCACCGATCTTGGACTTCTCTTTAGCGGCAGCCCAGCCCGCCTTCGCTCGCGCATCATTTTGCAGTTTCCGAATTCTGACTCTGATGTCTTTCGCTTGTCTCCGCCGGGATTCATAATCACCGGTCTTGATAGCCCATGCTGCAGTCGCACCACCTTCTGTATGGAATATCCCGCTCTTTGTAATGAAAACAGTCTGGTCAGCCAGCGTATCGGTCAACGTTCGATCATGCGTGATGAGCAACACCCCCCTGCCCTTCCGCTTCAGCCGTTCGACATGCCGCTCGAATGCGGTTATCCCGGCGATGTCGAGATAATTCGTCGGCTCATCGAACAGATAGAGTTCATGATCTCCAGCCAATGTGGTTATGATCGCTCGTTTCTGCAACTCGCCATCAGACAGCTTGTCCAATGGCCTTTCGAATGGAACGGCGCCGAAGTCACGGCAGAGCCCAGCCATGATCCGACGAGTTTCATCGGAGTTCTGCTTACTATCGAGTAGAATTCCCTCGTTGCCGCGAAGCATCTGAGGAAGATACGCAATATCGATTCCGGGCTGGACGAAGATGTCACCCTTCACCCTGAAATCGGGCAAACCGAAAGGTTCGCGTGTCGCCGACTGCTGATGCAGAATTAGCTTGAGGATCGTAGTCTTGCCGCAGCCGTTAGCGCCTACTAAAGCCAACAGCTTCCCGCCCTGTATCGAGAGAGAAAGTCCTTCGAAGAGCGGATTATCGTGGAGAGTGACTGTAACCTTTTTGAAATTAACCAGCATCCTGGGCATACCGACTCCTGGATTGGGATTGATGAGTTAGCTGCCACAAATATGTCCGCAAGCCGCCCACGTTTCAGGTTGGACAGAGGGCTTTGGTATGGCAACTCTTGTCGGAATTGGATACTGATTTACCTCATCGCGATCTTTCCGCTGAAGGTTTACACTTCTAAGATAATCAGTGAACAGATGTTGTAAACACCTTTTTCTAGTTCGCAGGCAGTCGATCTTATACGCTTGTTGGCGTAGTCCATGATCTCAATTAGTCTTGACACTCAAGAAGGGCAGTGTATATTTCAGGCAGAGAGTACGCCCCACCGCCGGAACGGAGCATTACGATGAAGATCACGTCATTGTGGATCACAGTGTTTGTGGTGGTTTCCTCTTTGGTCTATGCACAGGATACCGGTGTCATAGATACTTGCCGGATGTCATCGGGTGTGTGGGGTCTTGAGATACCCGATGATTCCTCATTCTCAGTTCCGATTCACGTATGGTCAGACGATCAGGTCATTGCGGCGACAATATGCCTCGCGCTCAACACCAGCGGGATGGGCTGGGATCATGCTCTCGATTCGCTGCTGACCGTAGACACGTTCATTGTCGACCCCGGTTTTGATGCCGGAACTTTCATTTTCAGGCGAAGCGTTATCAAGAATGAATTCTACGTCGGGGATCCGAACACGGATTTCAACTTCGGCTTCAACGGCGTATATCTCCTCTTCTTTGGTGGCATTGATCAGCCATCACTCTTCCCTGCCGGCACACCGATAAAAGTCGGTGACCTCGTGCTGAAAGTCAGGCATAGAGAGCGCATCCACTCCAGATTCACTATTGACATCGACAGCATCTTCTATCCTCCAGCAGGTTGGCTCAAATTCTCCGGAACACAGATGTCTCATGTGCCCGTGCTGGTCAAATCTGAGGTGGAAGTCATCAAGTGCACTGGTTTCATGTGCATGGATTCCGATTATGATTGCTATGGAGACCCGGAATTTAGCGAAGGCAATATCTGTGAAACTGATAATTGCCCCCAAGTCTTCAACCCATTTCAGGAAGATTCTGACGGAGATGGGATAGGCGATGCTTGCGATTTTCTGTGCGGCGATGCCGATGCAAGTGGGCATATCGATATTGATGATGTTGTCTTCGCGATAAGTTACATATTTGTCGGAGGTGATCCTCCGGTTCCGATCGCGAGTGGAGACGTCGATTGCTCTGGTGAGATAGACATTGATGATGTTATGTACCTGATCCAGTACATTTTTACTGGGGGGAATCAGCCATGCGACGCCGACAACGACGGCACGCCTGATTGTTGATCGACTGATCGCACAGCACCGTCAGAGATGGGGATTGATTCGGTGACTGACAAGCCATTGCATTGCTGGGAATACAACGATTGCCCTGAATCGCTCTGCGCCGAATGCCCGGTGTTTGTCGACAAGGCAATCAAGTGTTGGGAATACGAAGACACCCGCTGCTCGGCAATTCTCGGTTTTGAACCAGATTGCCGGAAGTGCCGCTATTATCGCGCGGCGGCAGAACCAGTTTCTAGACCAATCCGCAATAGCGCGGAAGACAAAACTGAGCAATAGCTGTTTCCGATATATGCACATGAGCCGGCGCGGAAATCCGCGGAATCAGTCGACACCGGTCATTTGAAGTTGAGGGCATTTCATGGGACACATGGTCGGAAAAGATGCGTTTCGCAAACTTGCGAAGAAAATCGATGGTCTGACAGTCCGGGTTCCATACAATGAAACTCTTCATGCCATACTTGTGGAGTTGTACACTCCCGAAGAGGCTGAACTGCTTGTCAAAATGCCTTACGGCTTGTCTACACTCGATGATATTGAGCGTGTGACAAAACAGGGGCGCGCCGAACTGCAGCGATTGCTGGACAGCCTTTCCTCCAAGGGATTGGTCATGGATCTGAATGTCGGTGGGGAGTATCGCTACATCATATCTCCGCTAGGAGTCTGTCGGAATACCCTACCTGGATTTCGAATTTATGTGGTTTAGATTTGTGATTTTGACTGGATTGTGGGATTTTTCGTTGGGAAGGTAAGTTTCAGCCTGATTGCACTTCGGATGAATCTCTCCCCGGCAGGC